>JAEELW010000158.1 GCA_016282915.1 Lachnospiraceae bacterium
CAGACTTAAACAGTTTGATATCCAAAGCTGCGCTATGTGTAGCTTCATCTATCCCATATTGTGTCTCTCCGCAATATTCTCCATCTTCAAAGATCGAATAATGTTTTTGCATCGGTCCGGCATTGATAAACCTGTCCAGCCATTCCCGTACAGCGTCCTCTGTTTCATGTAATCCTCCCGGCCAGATATACTTCATAACATCTTCATCCGCCCAAAGACTCTGGATATTCCTGATATCATCATATGTTGATTCTTTAATCGTGATCATTTTTTCCTCCGATCGTTGATACATACTTGTTACTATTCACAGCTCCCGGGCTGTGAATGGTAATACCTGCTTCCCTTTTCAAGCACACGGACATAAAAAGGGATAAAACTATAAAACGATTCTTACTTCCGGACCAATCAGAGAAGCGTCCCCCTGATTGCCCCTGATTGTCTGAAAACCTCTGGATTGAAAATGGACATAAAAATACCGTGACGGGAATGCCACGGTCTGATCATTTCAAAAGAATTGTCCTTATCGGATCAATATGCACAAACCGAGGTCTTCATACTGTATTCAATTGCAATCTCAAACTTCACTGTCAACATCATGATTACCTCGCTTTCTTTAAGATTTTTTACTTCCCGCACATCATAACAAAGAGTATCCTGACTGTCAACATCTTTTTGGCTCTTTACCAGCTTGAAAGATTATGATACGATAGAGTGACGGTTATACCTATCCGTTGGACCGCGATGACCGCAACCGTATCAAACCCGTGATCTGCAAAGGGACAGACGCCGGTCTTTTCCGTATCTTCGAACTGCCTTTCAACAGCGGTGATTCCACCGCCTGCACGATCCACTTCGTCATCCACGATATGACGGCCTGGATCTATCCTGCCAAGGATGCGGAAGCTTATGCGGAGCTTACGGATGTGGATTATGACAAGTGGCGTCAGGACGAGATCCACAAGCTGGCGAAAGCACTGAACGACGCAGGCGATACCATCGGCGATGCGCTGAACGGTATCGGCGGCGCCCTCGGAAAAGCCGTGAACGGCATGGGCGAATTCTTCGGCGATGTAGGCGGCAAGATCTCAAAAGCGGTAACGGACATGATGAACCGCGGATCCGAAGATGAGAAGACCGACGAGGAAGCTTCCGAAGATGCCGTAGATGTGGAAGCAACAGAGGCTGGTGAGTATACAGAGAAGACCGAAGCTCCTGAGGATGACGCCGCTCCGGCGGATGCTTCTGCAGAGGATAAAGAAGAAGCGTAAGCTTCGCATGATCATGTAAAATGGGCCGTCCCGCAAGGGGCGGTCTTTTGGAGGGCCTGAGCAACCGGACGTAACAAAAATAAGCGAATTATGACAATTGTGATTGATAGACCATAAGGCAACTTCACATTACAATCTTCTTATAAAGCGGACAACAATAAGGAGGCTTGTAATGAAAAAGATAATGAAAAAAGTATTGAAGGTCATTGGGATCACAGTCCTGTCACTCATCGTGCTTGCCATTATCGGTCTCACAATATATGGTTATATCAATACACACTGGTATGACAAATATGAAAAAGCCCTGAAGAAGGTAAATGCAGAAGAAAAACAGGTTACTCTTCCGAACGGAAATGTGATCAATTACGGGGAAGTAAAAAATGACAAGCCTGCGCTCCTTCTGATCCACGGACAGGGAGGCATCTGGGAAGACTATGCAACGGTGATGCCCGAACTCAGTGAAAACTGGCATATATTCGCCATCGATGTATACGGTCACGGAGAGTCGTCCCATGACGGGAAGCTGTACTATCTCGATGTGAACGGTGACGACCTGATCTGGTTTATCGACAACGTGATCGGCGGACCGACGGTAGTTTCCGGGCATTCAAACGGAGCGATCACGGCTGCATATATCGCTGCATACGGCGGTGAAAACATCGCGGGGGCGATTCTGGAGGATCCTCCGGTCTTCTCCACACAGGGCGAAAACTGGGAGAATTCCTTCGCCTATCTGGACAGTTTTAAGAACATGCATGAGTACAGACTGTCCGATCAAAGTGAATGCTGGGAGAGTTATTATCTCAGACATTGTTACTGGGGCGAGCTGTTCATGAAGGATGCCATGCCGAAGATCGCGGATTACGCCCAGGAATATCATGATAAACACCCGGGAGAACCCGTGCAGATCTGGTTCCTTCCTTCTTCCATCTGGTATACCCTGCAATTCCAGATGGAATACGATCTGGCCTATGGAGAGAACTTCTACAATCTGAGCTGGAACAACGGATATACGCATGAACAGATTCTTTCGGATATAGACGTGCCCTGCGTCTACCTTCATGCTAAAGAGTCCGTGGCCGAAAGCGGTGTATATCTCTGCGCTGCCACGAGAGAACAGGCGGAGCGGGCAGTGTCCTATATAAAGGACTGCAGGCTGGTAGAGACGGATACAAGTGATCATACGATACACTCTGTTCACAGTGAAGTGTTTATTGATGCGGTAAACTCGCTGCTCCCGTAAACGGCGCAGCCTGTATGAAACAGAACGGCTGGTTCTTTAACATTGAGATGAGGTAACGGGAATGCTCAAAGATAATCTTATCATACTCAGAAATGTCCATGGTTTTTCCCAGGAAGAGATCGCTGAAAAGATCGGCATCTCACGGCAGGCATATTCCAAGTGGGAAAGCGGAGCCACCGTGCCCGATATAGAGAAATGCACAGCCGGCCCTTTCCTATTCAAATCCTTTCCGGTCTTTCGCTCTCCGGATCAGCTGCGCTGCTTCGTTCATGGCAGCTTCCAGGTATTCCTCTACTGATGACACTTTATTATCCATCGCAAATACCCCTTTATTCTCTTTTTTTCCGCTTCATGATTCGTTTGTTTTTGTTATAATATTTCCACTCTATACGATGATGATTGTAATAAAACGGTCATAGATGCAGAGCTCACACGATTTTGCATAACTGCACACATAACATTGTTTCCTTATGGTCACTTTGCATATGTACCCGTTTCTGATTGCCGTCCATGTCTTAACCCATAAAATCCTTAACTCAAGCCATACAAAAATATGAGGCAACAGCAACATTCTTATGTCCGGATACCCGAATGCAGCTGTCAAGATAAGTAGACACGCCTATGCCCAAAATGTCCTTGTAATGAGACTTTAATGAGACATATAAAATGCGTGCCCTGAAACGCAAGCCCAGAGCAGCTTCCGGGCATTTAAGAAAGGGCCTCTGACTCAGCCATTTTCCATGTTCGAATCCTGGTAGCGCTGCGAAGCTCTAGTAGAAATACTGGAGCTTTTTTCTTTGTAAATTCAGTGTTTTCAATGATCTCAGGATTTTTACTCTCCCCTATCTTACAGGCATTTCATCCCGTCACAGATCGTTTTGACGTGAAAAGAAAATGCAGTATAGAAAAAATCGGCCAATACAGCCGCATGAATAATTAACGCCTTGTTTTTTGTCGTCATCGCACGATAAATATTATTGATATTATCTTGTGCACACGATAAAATAAAGCAAAAGCATCGCCATGAAACGATGCCGGGAGGCGATCATGAATCATAACATATTGAAACAGGTTATTTTTGAGCAGATAGAAATAATACAAAACGCAGAGATCATTGAACGGAATTACGCTTTTGAAAAGAATGCCAATTACATTTTGGTGGGACTCAGAAGAGCGGGAAAATCCACTCTGTTATATAAGATTGCCAGAGAACTTGTTGAAGAAGGCAGTGAATGGTCCCAGATCGTTTATGTTAATTTTGAAGACGACAGACTCCTGGGTTTTACGAAAGAGGACTTTAATGACATTGTCGAAACGGCACATGAATTGTCAGATGCAAAAGAGATATACTATTTCTTTGATGAGATTCAGATCGTGGACGGATGGGAACATTTTGCAAGAAGAATGGCTGATCAGAAGAAGCATGTGTATATTACGGGAAGTAATGCCAAAATGCTTAGTTCGGAGATGGAAAAAGTTCTTGGCGGAAGATACCTGTCAAAAATGATCATGCCTTTTTCGCTGAGTGAATCACTGGATTACAAAAAGATAGCTCATGATGAAAAGGCAATGCTTACAAGCTCTAAGTCTGCAAAGATACGCAGAGGATGCCGGGAATATATTGCAAATGGCGGATTCCCTGAGGCACAGCTTTTAACAAATAAAAGAGAATATATTAAAAGTGTCTATGAGAAGGTTCTTCTACGCAAACAGGAATAGACATTGATTTTTATCTTCCCGGAGAAAAATGTGCCATACAGGTTGCATATAGTATAGAAACGGCAGAAGACAGAGAAACCAAAAGTCTTGTATCTTTTGCAGAGAAAACAGCAGGCACAAAACGCCTTATCATTGTGACAAATGAGGAAGAACGCACAATTGTGAAAAAAGGCTTAACGATTGAAGTAATACCCGTCTACAAATTTATTTTGGACCGGTGAGTTTTTGAGGGGCCTCAGTGATATCTGCCCCAAAGACTGCACCATACAAAGTATTCTCTGCAAAGCGTAGCTTAGTCACTACAAAATGATCCCGCCCATACTTTGAGCTCTTTTTACCCAAAATACTCTCCTATCTCCTTCATTCTGCTCATCTGATCCACAGAGAACGGGCATCTGGTATTGCAATGACCGCAGGTCACACAATCCGAAGCATTCTTCCCAAGCGACAGATAGTGTTCCCTTGCCATCTCATCCCCTATCTTAGTCAGATCATAAAACTTATTCACTGCAGCGATATCGATCCCGGCCGGGCAGGGCTGGCAGTGATTACAGTATACGCACTTCCCGCTCGCCTCCGGCGGTGCAAAGGATCCGATAATGCTGTAGTCCAGCGCATCTTCCGGCTGTTCATAATACTTCAGCAGAAATTCTATCTCTTCAACACTTTGGGCTCCGGGCAGGACGGTCAGCACTCCCGGCTTATCCAGCGCATAGCGGATGCACTGATATTGCGTAAGCGCTTTCCCAAAAGGAGATGTCCTTGCATTCAGGAGCTGCCCGCCGGAAAACGGCTTCATCACCGATATCCCCACACCCAGCATCTCACAGCGCCTGTACACATCTGCCCGCTCATCAACTCCACCATAAGCATATTCACCGTGGTTGTAGTCATATGCTGGATTTACCGAAAACATCAGCATATCGATCAGCTCCGTATCCAGGATCTCCTGTATCACTGCCGGCGTATGCGAGGATGCACCGATATGCTTTACCACGCCCTTTTTCTTCATACCCAGAAGATAGTCCAGGATCCCGTTCGCCTGATACTTCTTCCAGTCTTTCGACTCATCCTGGCAATGGATAAATCCGTAATTGATGTAATCCGTCTTAAGATCCTTCAGCTGTTTATCGACAGACCGCTTTACCTTGTCCGGATCCAATGTCCATCCATAAGCACCGTTGGAATAATCCGCGCCAAAGTGTATCTGATACATCACTTCATCACGTACATCCGACAATGCTTCTCCGAAAGTGGAAAAAGCGGTACCGTCAGCAGCAGCCAGATCAAAATAATTGATGCCGCCTTCATAAGCTCTTCGCACGGTTCTGACAGCCTCTGAATGCTCCGCCTCGACAACATAAGCCGTCCCCATTCCGATCTCACTGATCTTATCGCCGGTTCTTCTGTTTATTCTATACTGCATCTTTTCTCACCCTCCGGTTCCATCCCGATCATTCCGTACCCAGCCGGTACATCCGGCCATTTCTGCCGCTTGTCGGGCAAGGGTAAGCCCACCATTACCGGTACCTGTCTATCATATCACTTTCATGAGATAATCGCACCATCAGTTCACACGAGTTACCGTTCAGTCTATTCCCGGAAAATCCCAACAGATAACATATTCTGTTCGTTTTACCTTAGTTCCGGCCTCGTTTTTTCGAAACAGGCACCAGATCAAAGGCGAAATACTTGTCTCCCAGAATGAGCCCTGATTCTCTCATCTCATTGATGTACTCCTTGATCTCCTCAGGAGATTTTGTCTCAAAACCATCTTCATGATACGGTGTTTCCGCATACATGTATTCCGAATCCTCCGGATCCGGGTACCCTCTACCTATGGACACATGCGGCATATTCCTTTTACAATGCTCACGTTCAATTGAAAAGTAAATTTCTACCCCTACAATTATCCGCTATATAATAAGGATCTAAATCCGATCAATTCATACGCATTTAGACCCCTAATAGAATCGTATTGTTCGCACTATTCTTTGAATAAGTCATCAAGCAATACTTGATTTCCTACAATACCGCTATATTTATTCTCTTTAACTCCGTATGTAGTTACCATCACCAATTGAATGGACTTATTTGTTCCTGTACTTTCTCTGAATGATGCTATCTTATTTCTTAAATCTTCATCATATGATTTATCAATAATGTATGATCTTACCGAATATTTCATCTCACACAGGTCTATAACTCTGTCTCGTCTGTCAATTACCATATCAACTTGAGACCCCGGAATCCCCAAATCTTCATCTCCTTTCGACGACCACGCATATTCCTCAGTAAGTACTCCGGATATCCCAAGCTTAGCTTTTATCTGATCCGTATGATCTTTGCAAATCTGTTCAAAAACAAGACCTGACCATGCTCTTCTGGAAGGGTTATCAATAGCCTTGCTCCAATAATGCTGATCCTTTCCGTACTTTTCTCTCACAAAAGAGAAATAGAAATTTGTATAGTAATCCGAGAGCTGGTATACAGATTCTTTCTTCTTATTCCCATAAAATGACGTTACTCTTACAAACCCTGAAGCAACAAGATTACTAAGAATCCTGGTGAATTTTCCGTTAGCAGGCATTTTTACGTTTTTTGCAATTTCATTTCTTGTATATCCGCTTCTTTTCTTACTTAGGATGCCTACTATCTTTATATAGTTCTCACTGTTAGAAAACAGGGTATTATAAAGATGATCAAACTCATCCCAAAGTTCACCCTTCTTCTTAAAGAACAAATTATCTATGTTTTGGGTCAATGGTAAATCTGCATCCAACAGATTCAAATAATAAGGAATCCCGCCCATGATCATATAGCATTCAGCTATTTCATATCTTGACCAGTGGATTCCTTTGCTATTCAAGAATTTTTCTGTCTCAGATAAAGTAAATGGTTCCAAATATAATCTGCAGGTCTGTCTTCTAAAAAGCCCACCCTTATTATTTGATATTTTATCAACCATCCAAGACGCCGCTGATCCACAAACGACAAAGACCAGATTTCTTTGAGTTGAAGCCCAATCATTCCAAAACCACTCAAAAGCAGGCATAAATCCGGATTTATGTGTATCAAACCATGGCAATTCATCCAGGAAAACCACCTGTTTATTTGATTTAGGCAGTCTTTCCAAGTACTCTCTCAAAAGTTCAAAAGCCTGTGTCCAGTTAGCGGGAACACCACACTCTGTCTTTGTCTTCCTCTTAATCTCAAGAGCAAAATTCTCCAGTTGAGCTGCTCTTGACTGATTAAATGATCCTGTAAGCTTAAAAGCAAAAGAATAATCGAAAAACTCATTTATCAAGTAAGTCTTTCCAACTCTTCTACGTCCGTAGACAATTACAAGTTGCGCAGAATCTTCTTTCAAACATCGGTTCAGCCTTTTACATTCTTCAGTTCGTCCAATTAAATACTCTTTTTTCATAGCACTACCATATCATAAACAAATTGTCCTGTCAATGATTAGTGGTCTAAATGTTAATGTTTTTCACACTTTTAGACTTCCATTAAGCGTGTTGTCTTAACATAAGTCAAGCTAAAATTTTATCCAATACCATGACGCAGAAAGAATACAAAACATATGCTTCAAACAACAGATTGCTCAAAAGAAGAAAAGCAGGAATTGTTCATGTGATAAGCAGGGATGATACCGTGCTGCTGAATCAGCATATCCCTGTAAAACAGATCATCAGCCTTCAGATTGATGACCGGGATATTATCCGCATTATCCAGACCCAGCTTATCCCCACTCACTTCCATGACAAGCGCAAACCACTTATTGTTATCGCCGTGTCTGAAAACAGCATTATCAGGGTATCTC
>JAEELW010000159.1 GCA_016282915.1 Lachnospiraceae bacterium
CCGACATGGCCAGTGACGGGTCGATGGTATAGTAATAGCTCCCGGGGAGCAGTCCCTCGGTCACCGTCACGTTCTGACCGGCTTCAAGGAGTCCCGGCCTCTCCATTTTAAAATCCATACTGCGCATGACAAATACTCCGTGTTCCCTATGATGATTGCGGATCCGATGCTTACGGATCGCCCCGTGCAGCGCATTCCCGCATCTGCATAACTCACGTGATTTTATATTATACTACATTTTTCCGATACTTGCAAAAAACTCTCTCTCTGTTATACTAGTATAACGATTCTTAAATACCTGGGCCAAATGCTTGCCTGCTTATCCCGATAGCACGCAACTGAAAGCCTCAGCGTAGCCCGCTACGCCTGCGTTTTCAGATACGCACTCTCGGGCAGGCATACTTCGCATTAGTCCAGATATTTTGCGATCGTTATACTAGTACATCGAATATTAAGTAAGCGGCCATTCCCTTGTTCGACAGCCCGTATGCGGCTTCATCGTCAGCCGCCCCGGTTCACGTTATACCGCGGAAACAGGATCGAAACGGCAGTCAATCCCGATCGCGGGTATAAAACAGGGAATCGCAGGCTTCCGGATCATATAAATCCGAATAAAAATGAAATGCGGAGGATAAGTAATTATGAATAAAAAGTTTTTGGGAATCCTTCTGTCCGCCCTTCTACTTACGGGCTGCGGCAGCGATCCCGCGGATCCCGGCACGGGAAATGCGGATAAGACCGATCCCACTCCCACAAAGGAGGAAGCACCCACACAGGCGGCAGAGTCTCCTTCTCCCACTGTTCCGAAGGAAGTAAAGGAAGATACCGGGGTATTTGCGAGATATTTCGAAAACGGCGAAGTGGAAGGAAACGGCGGCTACTTTATCCGCCTCGGCCGGAAAGTCTATTACCGCGAATTTGCACCCGAGGCTTTTCCCGAATTTGCCTCTTTCGCCGAGTATCTGAGCAGTGTGGACGGCAGTATCGCATCAAAGCTCTGCGTATACGATCTGGACAGCCTGAAAGACGAAGCGCTTCTTGACTGCTATGGAGAAGGTCCCATATTTGCCGGTACGGATGGCCTTTTTTTCGGTGATGTCAGAAACGACACGACCTGGCTGGTCAATCCGGACAGCGGCGATATCCAAAGCTACTGTTCCGGCTCCCCCATCGCGGTATCCGCGGACGGCCGTCAGCTGGCGGTAATGCGCTGGGATGGCAGCGATCTGACCTACGACGTTCTGGAAGGCGGTGAACTTCTTTATGCGGTCGATTTTAAGGAAAACAAGGAGCTCTACGGCTTCTGCGGCAGTGATCTCATCCTGAGACGTGAGCTCGAAGACGGCAGTCACGAGCTGCTCTCCTATGATAAGAACGGGAACAGTACCCTGCTCGGTACCATCCCCGAACGAAGCTCCGAAACAAGCTATCCCTTCCCGGAAGTGATCCAGTTCCTTCCCGACAGCCACGGCTGCTTTATCTGCCTCGGCTACTATGAAGGCACGGGGCATTTCCTTTCGGAATGGTTTGTCGTGAGCGTCCGCCCCGGGGAAGCCGGCAGCCTGACAACGCTGCAGCAGTCCGGCGATACCGAATATCCGCCCACCATGTATATGGAAGGGGACCAGCCTGCCGTATACCAGACCTATAACAAAAGCATAGAACTCAGCAACGGGACTTACGGTGACCTGATCTGGCATGACAGCCCCCGCGGCGTGACCGTGCTGGAAAAAGATTTCATCAGCGATCTCGATTACTTCTCCGAGGATGATCCTCTCTACTGGTCGGAAAACATCCAGAACGCCGTCGTTCTGGACAAGACCGCCTTTGTCATCCGGGCCAGAGGCGAACACTTTGAGGAAATGGATATCGGCTGGCGGCCCGCCTATATCCCTTACTACTATGAATACCGCGTCATCCCCTTCGGCGAAGAGATGCGGGATGACGAAGGCAATCCGGACCAGATCCGCAATCTCTGCACGCATTATATCGAACCAGCAGAGATCGATACCGAACTTCTCCGGGGACGCTGGGAAGAGACCGCCTATATCACGGAAGGCAGTCACGGTTATGTCATGGAAGATCTGAAGGAATATCTGGAATTTCATGAAGACGGCAGCATCACCCTGGAGATGAAGGACTCGGATACGAACCGGTATAAAGAATATACGCTGGAAGAATCGGTCAGCGAATACGGCGAGCGCTGCTATACCACAGAGGTCGGTTCCTGGGGCACCTATACTTTCACACTCTACCGCCGGATCGAAGACCGTCTCGAGGTATCCGTGATGTGGCATTACAGTGACGGTACTCCCGGAAGCAGCACGCACATCTACCGGAAAATGGAGGAATAAGAAAAAATCTCTGTCCGTTAAAAAAGGGCTGCCCCGCAAAATGCGGGGCAGTTTTTTTTGACCACGGAAAATCACGGAGACGGCCCCGGCGGTCTTTATTTTTTCCTGTATCTTCTCCCTATGATCGGAAGGCTCGCCAGCTCTTCACGGCTTAAGGTACGCAGCGCCGAGAGCATCACCACGTAGATCAGCAGCGCCCAGATCAGGGCAACCAGAAACGATCCCGTCATTCCAAAATGCGGCTTCAGAAACTGGTAAACGCTGAGACAGACGATCCCCATGACCCCGGCTGCCATGAGCGGTTTGATAAAGCTGTCCATGATACGGAAACGGTAGGAAAGTATCCTGTGAACGCTCCTGCAGTTTAAGATACATACGAGCAGCGGGAAGGTCACGTTTCCGATGACGAGTCCGTAGACACCCAGATCGGTAAAATACACCAGCCCCGCCACCAGCAACACATGGAAAAAGAGCGAGATCCCGGAATGGATCACCGGCAGGCGCATATTGTCACAGCCCTGCAGGATCGAGGTGCTCAGTGTGGAAAGCGCATAAAAGACCACTGCGGCAGATCCGCTGCGCAGGAGCCATACCGCCTCATCCATATATTCATCCAGTCTCGGGAAAAGCACGCCCATGATGGGTTCGGCCAGAACGGCCAGCCCCACTGCCGAAGGGATGGCGACCAGCATGTTCACCTTCAGCACGGTATCGATCTTTTTCTTTACCTGAGGATATTCCTTCCTCGTAAAAGACGCTACGATGCTGGGCAGCGTTGCGCTGGCCATGGCGGTAGCGATAGCTGCAGGCAGATTGATCATCTGGTTGTACTGGGTATTGAAAACACCTTGCAGATCCGTGACCGCGCTCTCTTCCGCTCCCTTTGCCGCCATCAGATTGCCGAAGAGCAGATCATCCAGGGTATAGCCGAGCTGGTAGATGCTCTGGCTGATGATGACGGGAAGTATCGTCAGCACAATGGCCTTCATCAGAATGCGGTGTTCCTCAAGCACCCTGTCATCTTCCTTCGGCTGCAGATACATCGGACGTTTCCAGCTCCGCAGGATCGCAAAAAGAAGCAGAAAGAGTATCAGCGCCGTAAGGGCGCCGGCCAGCGTTCCCATGGTCCCGCCCATGGCGCCGTAGGGACCTTTTTCCTCCCCCCGGCGCAGTGCAAGCTGAACAAAATAGGAACTTGCCGCTACGCTGACCACAGCGTTCACGATCTGCTCGATCACCTGCGAGACCGCCGTAGGCACCATATTGCGCTGTCCCTGGAAATAGCCGCGGCAGGTACCCAGAAGGGCCACGACAAAGACCGTCGGCGCCAGAACCCTGAGGGGCTGTTCCAGTCCCGCTTTCTTATACAGACCGGCAAAGGCTCCCGCTCCGAACCAGAGTACCAATGCCGCACAAAGACCGCTGATAAAAGCAAAAAGCAGCGCATCATGAAACAGCCGCTTTGCATTCTTCACTTCTCCCTTTGCCAGCCGCGCGCTCATAAGCTTTGAGACTGCCAGGGGCATACTGTAGGAAGACAGGGTGAGCGCGATGTTATAGATCCCGAAGGCCACGGAATAAAGCCCGTTTCCCGTATTCCCCATGATATTGGCCATGGGGATACGGTAAATAAAGCCGATCAGCTTGCTGACCAGCCCTGCCATCGCCAGTATTCCTCCCTGTACCACCAGGGATTTACGAAGCTTTTCCGACATCTTTCCTCACATGTACCGTTCGCAGCGGAGCTTACCGCAGCCTGCGTCCCGTTCTGTCCCGGCCACGCCATCCGCTGCGTGGCTTTCGGCCGGTATCTTTCCCGGAGAATACCGTTTCCCCGCTGACCGGCTTTCCTCTCCGCATTCTGCGTCCGCTCACGGAAACGGGGCCGGTTATCACCCCAGCCCCGTTTTATCGCTTTTTCTTAATTTGCCATAAGCAATTCATTAACTGCCTGAAGCAAAGCATAAGTCCCGGTCAGGCCAGAGCCTTCTCCTTGTACTGCCGGCATTCTTCAGGCGTACCGATCTCGCGGTATTCCGCCAGTTCCTGTAAAAGGGAAACCAGGAAATCCACATCCTTCTGACGCATCACGGAACTGGCACTCTGCACCACTCCGGCACCTTCATCCGCAATGGAAAGGGAATCCATCAATATCCTGAGTTCTTCATTTGTGTTATCTTCAGCCATAGCGTCCACCTCCCGTCGCACATGCAAAACTTTCGGATATTATAACATTTGCAGAGCCTTCTTGTCCAGCAAATATAAGAAACATGGAAAAAAACGTTACTGTTCAGTCCTTAGCCGGATACTGATCTTCTGCATGCAGATATAGTCCGTGGCGCTCGATTCCGTCGCTAAGCCACTCTGTGAAACTGCCTCTGCATAATTTAAACCGTACGAAACCGGGGGACATTCGGCATCCATGCCTCAGGTCCCCCTTGCTCAGCCATGCCGGCTTCGCATTCCTGATATTTATGCAGTTTCGAGAGTGGCTAAGCTCCTCCATAGGCGGCCACGTCCTATATCATGCCTGCAGTGATCTTTATCCACAACCGGCTAAGGTCTGAACAATAACTAAAAAAAGTGTTAGCGTTCCGTGTCCCGCCAGCCTCGGAACGTAACGTGCTTGCCGCCGTTTTGTGACTATGCTATAGTTAATGCTATGGAGAAAAACGTTGAAAAAATCGACAGACGAAGCCGTGGGATCATCGTGATAACGCTCGTAAAAGCCTTCCTTGCCTGCTGGGCGCTGGTGCTCCTCGCGGGCTGGCGGGTGCGGGATCCCCTGAGTATCTTTTCCTTTGCGGCTCTGCTTGCCCTCTTCCTTCATGAAGCAAAAATCGAAAAGAAGGCGGCGAAGACTCCTTACCTGCTCACGGCTGCTCTTTTCAGCCTGGCCACAGTTCTCGTAAAATATGCTTCTGTGGTCTCTGCTTTTGAAAACAGCCTCTTCCGTCTGGCCTGTATCCTGATCCTGGCCGCCGGTTTGTTTCTCTTTTATGCAGCTTTGCTGCACAGCGCCTATGAAGCCCTTGCCTGCGCGGATCTTCCGAAGCTCCTCTGCAGGGAAGCCGGGAAAAGCTTTCCGGAGCGCCATATCCTGCTCTTTTCTTTCCTGCTCCTCTTCGTTCTGTATCTGCCCTGGTTCCTGTACAGTTATCCCGGGATCTTTGATCCCGATCCGATCAACCAGATCGAGCAGATCCTCGGGCTGGACCTGCCTTCGGATCACCACCCCTATGTACATACCCTGCTGATCTCGCTCTTTTATCATATCGGACATATCTTCAGCTCCGATATCAATTTCTGCATAGGGCTCTATACCTTTTTCCAGCTGTGCTTCTTTGCCTTCTCGTCGGCTGCGGTCGTATATACGCTGCATCGTTATCTGAAGCTGCGTTTCGGCCTCTGCATGGCAGTGCTCGCCTTTTACGCCCTGCCCTTCATGGCCGTTCTCTCGATCCAGGTCTGTAAGGATACGCCCTTCGCCTCGGCACTGATGCTCTTTGTCTGCATCCTGACAGCCATGGTCACGGAGCAGAGGATCTCACTTCCGGCCGCCGCAGGCTTCATCCTTTCCGGCATCGGCATGTGCACACTGCGTACCAACGGCTTTTACGCCTTTCTGCTCTTTATGCCCTTCTTTCTCTTTCTTTTCAGGAGGGATTGGAAAAAAACACTGCCCCTGCCCGTGCTGACCGTACTCGTCGTTCTGCTGCTCAAAGGACCTGTTTTCAATGCCCTGGGCGTGCAGAAAGGCGATCTTGTCGAATCCCTGCATGTTCCGATGCAGCAGGTCGCCTGCGTGGTGGCCCGGGGACGTGCGATCGATGAGGAAGACAGAGTCCTGATCGGAGAGCTCTGTGATTATGATCAGATCCCGGACCGCTATGTTTCCTGGCTGGCCGACAGTATCAAGGAACTGATCCGCGGCTGTAATCCGAAGATCCTGGAAGAACGAAAAGGTGACTTTTTCCGTCTGTGGCTGAAACTGGGCCTGCGCTATCCGAAAGACTATATCGACGCCTGGACAGGCCTGACCGAAACCCTGATCTGGCCGGACGGCGAATATGAGGTGGCCGTCATCGAAGGTGTCTTTCCCAACGGACTGGGGCTGGAATCCCATCCGCTGATCGGAGGAAAATTCCTTACCAAGGCCCGTGAGCTGCTGCTCAAACTCGGCAGTTTCGTGCCCCTCTACGGCTTTTTCTTCAGCATGGGAAGCTACGCCTGCATCATGCTCTTTTTTGCCGGCTATCGCCTTCAGTTGAAAACACAGCGGCGCCGGCTGCTGATCCTCATGCCGGCCTTCTGCCTGATCTTCACGCTCTTTCTGGCCATCCCTGTCGGAAAATACTTCCGCTATGCCTGGTCTTATGCGGTACTCCTTCCCTTCGTGTTCATCACTCTCATCCCCGGGAAGGAAGATAAAAAGGAGGAAAACGCATGAACGCCTTAAACTATGTCTACTCCCACGCCCCCATCCCCGGCGGCGGCTATGTAAGCGGCTTTGCTTTTGATCCCGGAGATCCGGAGCTCCTGTACTGCCGCACGGATATCGGCGGGACCTACCGTTTCTCCCGTACGGACCGGCGCTGGTACAGTCTGAACGAACATGTGGGGATGGAGGACTTAAGTGAGACCTTCCCCATCGCCCTCGATGCCTCCGAAGGCGTGCTTTATATCGCCTGCGGCGACGGCCGGAGTGCCCCCTGGAACGCGGGTCCGGATTATGAAGCAGCCCCCTGCGGGCGTCTCTGCATCTCGGAAGACGGCGGGAAGAGTTTCCGCTATGAGGAGATGCCCTGTTATATCCACGGGAACCTGAGCGGACGCGGGACGGGAAAACGCCTCGTCCGTGCCGCCTCCGGCCGCTTATATTTTGCTTCCCAGCGGGACGGCCTGCTGATCCGCGAAACGGACGGCAGCTGGAAAAAACGCGAGATCTGCGGGGAACGTTTTCTTACTTTTGTCTGGCTTTCGCCGGATGAAAAAGTGATCGTAGCCGGCACGGCCGGTATTTCCCTCCGCAAGGGAGAACGGCGCAGCCACAGCCTCTATTACTCCACGGACGGCGGAAAATCTTTTGCGCCTCTGGCTGAGCCTTCCGACCCATCAGACGGACGCTTTGCCGGATATGCTGCGCACCGCTGTGCTTCCGACGATCGCTACCTTTATGTAAGCATAAACTGCAACGCGTCCTTTGCCTATGCCGGCTGGATGGCCTATTCCTGCGACGGCGGCGGGCTGAGGGACGGACGGGTGATCCGCTACGCCCTTTCGGAGGACGGACATATCCAGGATCCCGCTTCTTTTGAAGACATCACGCCGGAATACAAAGGAAAAGAGATCCCCTTCGGTTTCGGCGGCATCAGCTGCTCTCCGGACCGTCCCGGCTTTCTGCTGAGCGCAAGTATCTGCGACTATTCCGGTGATACGCTCTGGGTCTCTTATGACTACGGAAACAGCTGGCAGCGCGCGCTGCACGACCTCGATACCGGCCGCCTGAATATACACACTTCCTATCTGAAAGCGGAAAACCACGGCGGCCACTCCCCGCTTCACTGGATGAGTGCAGCGGAACTGAACCCGCATGATGCGGATGAACTGTGGATCAACAGCGGTACCGGCGTCTTTCTCGGGACGGATATGACAAAGGATACACGCAGCTTTTCCGACTGCTGCGAGGGGATCGAGGAGACCGTTCATCTGAATCTCTACAGCCCTCCCGCCGGAGATGTGCTGCTGATCGATATCCTGGGTGATCTGGGCGGCTTTGCCTTCCGCGATCTGACGAAGCCCTGCGACAATTCCTTTGCGGACGAAAACAATAACCGCTATATCACCTGCCTGAACGCGGATTATCCGGATGCCGATCCTTCCCTGATCGTGGTCACGGCCCGCGGCAACTGGACAGGGCTTACGAAAGGCGGCATGATCCTTTCCCGCGACAACGCAGGAAGCTGGGAACGTCTGCCGCTGCCTTACGGTTTTTCGGAAGAACTGGACCGTCTATGCGCCGGCATTGAAAAGCCGAATGTCAATCCCGGCTGGGCCGCCATCAGCGCAGACGGAAAAACCCTTATCTTCACAGTGGTCGACGGTCTGAAGCTCTGGCGCCGCAACTGCGTGCGCTACATGATCTCCGACAGGCAGTACAGCGCCGTCCGTCTTCCGGAGGATAACGCCGAAGCTCCCGCCGCCATGAAGGTATACGCCGACCGTACGGATCCGCGGTATTTTTACGGTTTCGGCGAAAACAGCCGGCTCTATGTTTCGGACGACGGCGGACAGAGCTTCCGCGAACTGCCTTCGCCGCTTCCCGCAGGCATCGATTTTTCCATGGTCGACTGTGCCGATAAGACCGAGGTACGCGGGGATTCGGGCTTTTTCGGGCGCTTTTATCTGGCGCTTGAAAAACACGGCCTCTGGCTTCTGGAATATGATAGGGACAGCGATGCCTTTTCTGCCCGCCGCTTAAGCGCCGAAGGCGATACCGTCTTCCGCTGCGGCCTGGGCATATTAAAAGCTCCCTATATCGGGAGCCCCAAAATGATCTATATCTGTGCGATCCTGGGCGGACATTACGGTTTCTACCGTTCCGCGGATGAAGGAAAAAGCTGGCAGCTTCTGAATGATGAAAAGCAGCGTTTCGGCGAGGTCAACAGCATCGAAGGCGACAGCCGCGTCTTCGGCCGCTTCTTCATCGCAAGCGGAAGCTTCGGCGTGCTTTACGGCGAGGAACAGCGCGGAGACTGAAGCTTATTTCGGCCCGTCAAAATCCGCCTTGAGCTTGAGCCTGGCCATTTCGCGCTTCAGCTGCATCTCGGCCAGCTGGAATTCACGCAGGGAGCGCTTGGCCAGCATGGCTTCCCTCGCTTCTTCTTCCTTGCGCTTTGCACGGTTCACATCGATCTCTTCGGGATGCTCTGCCGTCTCAACCAGGACCAGCACGTCGCCGTCCTCCACGCGCAGCATCCCGTTGGACACGGAGGCATAGCAGACCTCATCCGTATCCTTCGTATAACGGAGTATCCCCGGGACGATCGCCACCACCACATTCTCGTGCAGTGCCTGCACCCCGTATTCCCCGTCTTCGGCCGGTACCGTCAGGCTCTGCGCATCGCCTTCGTAAAAGATACCGTCCGATTCATAGATCGCAAGAGGAAAAAGCCTCATAAAGTCTCCGCCTTCTTTATCGCATCTTCGATCGTTCCGACATTATAAAACGCTGCTTCCGGAAGGGCGTCATGCTCTCCGGCCAGGATCTGCATGAAGCCTTTCACCGTTTCCTCCACAGGAACATAGACGCCGGGAGTGCCGGTGAATTTTTCCGCAACGAACATGGGCTGGGAAAGAAAACGGATCATCTTCCTCGCCCGTCCCACGATCAGCTTGTCTTCATCGGAAAGCTCATCCATGCCGAGGATCGCAATGATATCCTGCAGCTCATTGTACTTCTGCAGATACTCCTGCACGGCACGTGCCGTTTCATAATGCTCACGTCCCACGATATCGGCTTCCAGGATACGCGAAGTGCTGGCGAGCGGATCCACGGCAGGATAGATGCCCTGTTCCGAGATCTTTCTCGAAAGCACCGTGGTCGCATCCAGATGCGTAAAGGTGGTCGCCGGGGCGGGGTCGGTCAGATCGTCCGCCGGTACGTAGACCGCCTGGACCGAGGTGACGCTGCCCTCTCCCGTGGATGTGATACGCTCCTGCAGCTGCCCCATCTCCTGGGCCAGCGTGGGCTGGTAACCAACCGCCGAAGGCATGCGTCCCAGCAGGGTGGATACCTCGCTGCCCGCCTGCACGAAACGGAAGATATTGTCGATAAAGAGCAGCACGTCGCGGTTCTGCACATCGCGGAAATACTCCGCCATGGTAAGTCCCGTCAACGCCACGCGCATACGCACACCGGGGCTTTCGTTCATCTGCCCGAAGATCATCGCGGTCTTGTCGATGGTGCCGCTTTCCCGCATTTCATTCCAGAGGTCATTTCCTTCGCGGCTGCGCTCTCCCACGCCGGTAAAGATCGAATAACCGCCGTGCTGCATTGCCACATTATGGATCAGTTCCTGGATCAGCACGGTCTTTCCGACACCCGCGCCGCCGAAGAGGCCAATCTTTCCGCCTCTTGCATAGGGCTCCAGCAGGTCGATGACCTTGATCCCGGTCTCAAGGATCTCTACGGAAACGTTCTGCTGTGCAAAGGACGGAGCCGGACGGTGGATGGACCAGCGCTCCGCATCCTCGGGGATCTCCGCCCCTCCGTCAATGGGCTGTCCGAGCACATTGAACATCCTGCCGATGGTCACATCACCGACAGGCACTTTGATACCGCCGCCGGCCGCCTTCACTTCCATATCACGGCAAAGGCCTTCACTCTGGGACAGGATGATGCAGCGGACCGTGTGATCCTCCATCAGCTGTGCCACTTCCATGACACGCTCCTCCCCGTCCACCGTGACCGTCAGTGCTTCCCTGAGCTTCGGCATCTGGCCTTTTGCAAATTCCACATCCACCACAGGTCCCGAGACCTGTACGATCTTTCCTGTACGCACCTGTAACTCCTTCCGTCAGCGCATCCCTTTTATTCCGTACGGCAGCTTTATCCCTGCCCGTATACGCTTCAGCGTTCCGCCTCCTCCGAAGCGTTTTCTTTTTTCTTTCTTTTCTTTCTCTGTGCCCTGGCTCCGGCCGAGACCTCCGTGATCTCCTGCGTGATGCCGGCCTGCCGCACACGGTTGTATTCGATCTTCAGTTCACCGAGCAGTTCTTCCGCATTTTTATTCGCATTGCTCATGGCGTTCATGCGCGCGCTCTGCTCCGCGCAGAAGGAATCCACCATGGCGCCGTATACAAAGCCCGCCACATAGGAGGGGATCATGCGCTCCAGAACCACCTTCGGCGAGGGTTCAAAACGATAGCTCCGGTCGGAAAAATCCCTTATCCCCTTTTTCTCGAGAAAATCCCTTCTGGAAAAAGGCAAAAGCCGCACTTTCCGTACTGTGTTCTCCCTGTCGTTTTCCATGTTGGAATAGATCACGCGGATCTCGTCCACATTGCCGCTGTCATATTCCTCCAGAAGCTTTGCCGCGATCTCCCTGGCCCTGGGAAAGGTCGGATCCTGGGCCGTATAATAAAAGGCTTCGACCATGGGTCTTTTGTGCTTTTTGAAATACCGGCGTCCGTAATCCCCGATCACGTAAAGCCGCGAGATCTTCCGCCGTTTCAGCTCCGCCTCTGCCAGTTTGATCACATTGGAATTGTAGGCACCTGCCAGTCCCCGGTCCGCCGTGATCACCAGATAGGCGTAGACCTTTTCCTCTGCGGGCTTTGCCTTCCCGTTTTCATCCTCCGGCGGATAAAAATATACGGAATCGATATCCGAACTGCTCTGGAAGATCCTTTTGATCTCGTATTCGGTGCTTTCAAAATAGGGCCGTGTTTTTTCCAGCCCTTCTTTTGCCCTGCGCATCTTTGCGGAAGAGATCAGATACATGGCGTTTGTGATCTTCCGCGTATTCTGCACACTTCCGATTCGGTTTTTCAGCTCCTTGATGTTTGCCACTGCTTCAGATACTCCTTTGCGATCTCAAGGATCTCCTCCTTACGGCCTTCCTCCAGATCTCCCTTTTCATCGATACCGCTGCAGATCTCGTCATGCATGCGCGCAAACTCGGAAAGCAGATCCTTTGTAAATGCGCCGATCTCTTCCACCGGCAGATCCTGCAGGATATGTCCCGTAGCAGTGAGCAGAAGGATGACCATCTGATGCAGACGGTAGGGCTTTCCCTGAGGCTGCCTCAGAATGCGCATCAGGCTCTGGCCGTACGCAAGCTGACGCCTGGTCGTTTCATCCAGATCCGAAGAAAACTGGGTAAAGATCTCCATCTCGCGGTATTGCGCCAGATCGAGACGTATGGTACCCGCCGCCTTTTTCATGGCCTTTTTCTGGGCGGCACCGCCCACACGGGAAACGGACAGCCCCACATTTACGGCGGGCCGCTGCCCCGAGAAAAAGAGGTCGCTCTCCAGAAAGATCTGACCGTCGGTAATGGAGATGATATTGGTCGGGATATAGGCGGATACATCGCCCGCCTGGGTTTCCACGATAGGCAGCGCCGTCAGGCTGCCGCCTCCGAGTTCTTCCGAAAGATGTGCGGAACGCTCCAGCAGTCTGGAATGAAGATAGAACACGTCGCCCGGATAAGCCTCGCGTCCCGGAGAACGTTCCAGCAAAAGGGAAAGCGCGCGGTAGGCGATGGCGTGCTTGGAGAGGTCGTCATATACGATCAGCACGTCCTTTCCTTTGTACATGAAATATTCCCCAAGGGCCGTCGCCGCGTAAGGCGCCATGTACTGGATCGGTGCCGTTTCACTGGCCGTCGCGCTCACGACGATGGTATGCTTCATGGCGCCGGCGCGTCGCAGGTTTTCCACCAGCTGGGCTACGCTGCTGGCTTTCTGTCCGATAGCTACATAAATGCAGATCACATCGTCCTGGTTCATGATGGCATCCAGAGCGATGGCCGTTTTTCCTGTCTGACGGTCGCCGATGATCAGCTCACGCTGTCCTCGGCCGATGGGAAACATGGAATCAATGGTGATCAGCCCCGTATACATGGGCTCGCAAACCGGCTGGCGGTCGATGATGCCCGGTGCCGGACTTTCTATGGCGCGGTATTCCTCCGCAAGGATGGGACCGGCTCCGTCGATGGGATCTCCCAGGGCGTTGACCACGCGTCCCAGATACTGTTCACTGACAGGGATCCCGGCCGTTTTCTTTGTACGGCGTACACGGCTTCCTTCCGTCACGCCTTCATCATCACCGAAAAGGATGACCCCCAGGCTGTCCCTGCGGATATCCTGCACCATACCCTTCACGCCGGATTCAAAGACCAGGATCTCTCCGTAAACCGCCTTGGAAAGGCCTTCCACCACAACGATCCCGTCACCGACGGTAAGGACCTTCCCCTCTTCCGCCGGAAGCGTCTCGACGTTCCAGCTGTCGATGGAGCTTTTGAACAGGCTGATCACATCCTGTCCGTCATTTTCCGAAGTGACCAGCTCCCGGAGTCTTTCCTTCAGCTGATGGAAACGCCCCTCTCTGGTACGGTCATATACATCGTCACCCGCCACAAGACGAAAGCCTTCCGTGATGCTCTCATCCTCACGGAAGACCAGTTCAAATGCTTTGGAATAGCGCTTCCCCAGAAACGCGAGAAGCTTTTCCTTCTGCTCGTCATTCGGCTCGGCGGCGGCATAGAGATACGCGCGCCTCGGCTTTTTCTCAGCCATCGCTCCGGCTCCTTTCCGCCTCTTTCACAAAACTGTCGTAAGGATCCCCCTCACTTCCGTCGCCGATCAGCTTGCGTGCCGCCTCCTCGATCATCCCGGCGATATCCTCTTTTGCGCCGGATACGATGGCCTTGCGCTCGCGCTCTCCCTGCTCGCGCGCATCCGAAAGGATCTGCTTCGCTTCGGCTCTTGCTTCGGCCGTCTGGCGCTTCTTCATCTCTTCCAGTTCCTTCGCGGCGTCCTTCTTCTGCTGTGCGATCTCTTCTTCGGCCTTTTTGATCTTTTCGGTATATTCCGCCTCTTTTGCTTCCGCCTTTTCCCTTGCCTGCTCCGTATCCTCAAAAAGCTCGCGGAGCTGCTTCGTACGCGCATCCATGAACTTCTTTACCGGCGCATACAGAAGGATGTAGAGTCCTCCGAAGAGGATCACCACATTAAAGAAATGCAGAAGGATCTGTACAAAATCAATCCCTAAAGGCATTGTATCTTCCTCCGTTTATAAGACAAACACGATCAGGATCGCAACGATCAGCGCATAGATAACGACGGTCTCGATAAATACCAGGCCCAGCATCAGCTGTGTCTGGATCTTTCCGGCCGCTTCCGGCTGTCTTGCAACGCCTTCATTACTCTTCGCGATAGCGTGAGCCATGCCGAGCGCACCTGCGATCGCAGCAACGCCGATGGCGATGGCCGCCGCAATGGCCTTGGTTCCCGTAACGCTGTCCGCCGCATCCTCTTCAGGTCCCTCCGCGATGAGCATCGGAGCGTCCTCCGACGCCGCATAGCTTACCGGCGCATCCGCAGCCTTAGCCTTAAGCACGCCGGCCGCCATAACACCGACGAGCAGCAGGCAGAATGCCGCCAGAACGACCGCCAGATTCCTGATCTTTTTCATTTTCTTCATCCTCGCTTTCTTTTTTCTGTATACAGAATGATCTTTATTTATCTTCTCTGGATAATTTATACCGTATCCGGGATGCGTTTCCCGCGTGAGAAACACCCTTCCCTTGTGCAGGCATCACCCGCTGCCGGCGCTCTTTTCTTCCATATGCTTATGATGCACCTCGCTGACCTCGCCGTAGTAAAAACTGGTGAGCATCGTGAGCACGTATGCCTGGATCAGCGCATGGATCACGGTAAACATCACGCCCACCACGACGGGCAGGGCAAAACTCAGTGTGATGAAATAATAGACAAGTTCGGTGGTGAGCATGCCGGAAAGCAATGCTCCGAACAGACGGAAGGTCATGGAGACCGGCAGCGAGAAGTCCTTCAGCGTCTTGAATACCCCCTTGATGCCGTTTCCGGCGATGCCGCCGCTCATGATAAAGAAAAACGAAAGAAAGCCCATGCAGATCGCACCGTTCATATTGGCAAGCGGTGCGGGCAGGGAAATGGAATGTCCCTCCGTGGTCACGGCCTGAAAACCGAAAAGCTCAAACATGGTACCGACAAAGATATAGGAACCCGCGCCGAAGATATAGCCGCCCAGCGCGCGGTTCCGGTGCGGCGAATTTGTTTTTGCGAGATCGTCAAAAAAGCCTACCCAGCTTTCGATGATAAGCTGCAGTCTTCCGGGGATCATCTTAAATCTCGGGATCACAAAGATACGCAGGAGCAGCGCAATGAACAGGAGGACTCCCGTCACGACAAAACCTGCGATCAGGGAAGGATCGACGGCAAAGCCGAAAAAGTTCACTTTGTTCGCATCGTGCAGGACCGCATCACGCATGGCTTCCTTGATACCCTCATGCTTCTCCGAAGCGGGCAGAAGGATCACTCCCACGACGATGAGCGCGAGCGTTGCCAGACAGAGCAGTAATACGGTGATTTTTTTCTTTTTCGTCAAGATCAGAAGCTCCTTTTTCTATAAAGACCTGTTTCTTCTTTATTCTTAAGATTATACGACCGGCTGTCAAAAAATGCAACCGATCAGAAACAGCCCAGGATCAGATCCGTCACAAAGACAACGGCACAGGAAACAAAGGCGACCACGGGAAGACTCTGCTTTTTCCAGGAGAGCAGCAGCGCCGTGAGCAGTCCCGCTGCCCCGGTACGCAGATCTCCGGTCGCGGTAAGGATGGCCGGAAAAGTCATGACCGTGAGCGTTACATAAGGAACATAATAGAGAAAAGAACGCAGGGTCCTGTTTTTGATCTCTTTTCTGAGGAGCACCAGCGGCAGCATGCGGATCAGGTAGGTGACCAGCGCCATGACCGCGATATAGATCCATATCCTTTCAGGCATTGCTCTCCTCCTCTCCGCTCTCTTCTGCTTTTATCTTAGCGGCATCCCTGTCCTTCTCCGTCCCGCTCTCTTCACTGACCGGCCAGATCAGCGCCGCGATGAGCGACAAAACGATCGTAAGGATGATGATGCGTGTGCCGCCGGAGATATCCCTTACCACCGGCAGGTAAGTGCAGAGGCAGCTGGCGGCGACCGCCACAAGGCAGACCAGCGCCACATGCTTATCCTCTCTCGCCTTCGGCATGATGATCGCAAGGAACATACCGTACAGCGCAAGGCTCAATGCGCTGACCAGCCGGTCCGGCAGCACATTTCCCATGACCACGCCCAAAAGCGTCCCCAGCGTCCATCCCGGGACCGCCACCGCTATCGCTCCGTAGGAATAAAAGGGGCTCAGTCTTCCCTTCCGTCCCACGGAGATGCCGAAGATCTCGTCGGTCACGCCATAGGAGATCCCCAGGCGGTGTCCCACGCCCAGCTTCGGATCCACCTTCTGGGAAAGCGCAAAACTCATGAGCATGTAACGCAGATTGATGATCAGCTGCGAGATGGCCAGCTCCAGATAGGACGAAGCCGCCTTTATGATCGTCAGCGCGGCGAATTCCCCGGCGCTGGTCAGGTTCACCAGGGACATGACCGTGGCTTCCAGCGCGGAAAGTCCGGCCTCCCTGCACTGTATCCCGAGGGTAAAGCTCACCGCAAGATAGCCGAGTCCTATCGGTATCCCGTCACGCAGCCCTTCCTTAAATTGTGTGCTTCTCTTCATTTCCATATTTTGATCCGGAAGACAGGATAATGACAACGTTACATAATATACATCAAAAAAAGCAGGCATGCAAGCGATAAACTTCCTCTGCAGAGGTTCAAGGTTTGAATTGACGAACTAATGCCCCTGTGCTATAGTAGGCGGGTACATTGGTGCCGCCGTTGCAGACAGGCGTCTGTTCCGGGGCGGGTCAAATGGGAACCGGGTGGGACTCCCGGACAGTGCCGCTACCGTATAGCCGGATACCAGCCAGTGAACAGGTACACAAGGCTCCCCGATCCAGGGAGCCGTGCCGTCGGGTCTTGTGGGAGGCCCTGGTTTTGTGTGCCGCTGATGCGGCTTTTTTCTTTCCGTAACGCTTCTGTGTCACGGTCTTATTTTGCCGCTCAGCAAAAACATAATTCCATTACAATAAGGGAGGAGAATGAAAATGAAACTGAAGAAAATGCTTTGCGCTGTTTTTGCGGTCGCGCTTCTTGCCGGCTGCGGAGACAAAACACCCGCGGCGGAGGCCACGCCTACCCAGGCTCCTACGGCTGCGCCCACTGAAGAAGCGGAACCCACCGAGGCTCCGGAAGCTGATGAAGAACCCGATGACGAGGAGCTGGAAGCTCAGGGCTTCGGCCTGAAGGACCGCAGCGGAAACGATATCATGGTTCCCGCAGAAGCGGAAAAGATCATCTCCATGGCGCCTTCCACCACCCGCGTACTCATCGACCTGGGTCTCGCCGACAGGATCATTGCAGCGGATACCAATTCCCAGGGAAGCTATGGTGCCGAACTTGCCGATGATGTGGTATACTTTGATATGATGGCTCCCGACCAGGAACAGATCGTTGCCATGGAACCGGACATTGTCTTTACCTCCGGAATGAGCTCCTATGACGGCACCGACGCCTACGGCTCCGTTCGCGAAGCCGGTCTGTGCGTAGCAGATATCCCCAGCAGCGCATCCCTTCAGGACATCGCTCTGGATATCCTGTTCATCGGACAGTGCACCGGTACGGACGATGAGGCACAGGGGCTGGTAGACGAGATGGACGCCGCCCTCGAGCAGCTCTCTGCCATCGGAAAGACCATCCCGGAAGAAGAGAAGAAGACCGTGCTCTTTGAGCTCTTTACACCTTCGGCAGATTATCCCACGATCTATACCGCAGGCCCCGGGACCTATATCAACGAGATGCTTGAGCTGATCGGCGCAAAGAACATCGCCGCGGATGCCGATACGGACTGGCCTGCCCTCAGTGAGGAAGCCTGCATCGCAGCAGATCCCCAGGTGATCCTTACTGCGGATATGTACACTCCGGACGTGATCAACGTACTTCTTACCATGACCGGCTGGGAAAATGTGAGCGCCATAAAGGATAAGGCCGTCTACCAGCTGGATTCGGATCAGGTGAACCAGCCGAACCATCATGTGATCGACGCACTGATCGACATGGCCCGCTACATCTATCCCGAGTATTATGATGAAAGCTTCGAGGAACTGCGTCCCGCAGCATAAAGAAGAACCGGGCGGCCGGCTCTGCGGGCCGCCCTCTTTCCGAAAGAACGTATGCGTGAAAAAAGAACAGGTCTGAAAATCCTATCTGCGATCCTGTTTTCGGTGATCGTCATGATCCTGGCCGTGGGGCTCGGGAGCGTCTCCCTGTCCCCCGGAAAGATCATGGCGATCCTTTTTCATAAGCTTTTCGGCCGGGAGCTTCCCGGCGGCATCACTGCCTCCATGGTTTCGATCCTCTGGGATATCCGTATCCCCCGCGCAGCCTGTGCCTTTATCGTCGGCGCGATGCTCTCGCTGAGCGGCGCGGTCGTACAGTCGCTTCTGCAGAATCCGCTTGCTTCCTCCTACACGCTGGGCGTCTCTTCCGGCGCTTCCCTGGGCGCGGCCATCATCATCGTCAGCGGCATTACGCTGCCGATCCTGAACTACCTGCTCCTGCCCCTGACCGGCTTTGTTTTCGGTCTGGCAACGGTATTGCTGGTACTCTTCTGTTCCGTGCGTCTGGACCGCAACCTGCGCAGCCATACCATCATCCTCTTCGGGATGATACTCTCTCTTTTTGTCAACGCCATACTGACGATGCTGAGCGCCGCTTTTTCCCAGCATATGCAGAGGCTGATCCTCTGGCAGATGGGATCCTTTTCGGGACGCCGCTGGGAGCATGCGGGGATACTGCTGGCCATATGCGTCGCAGGCACATTTCTCACCTGCATGTTTCACCGTGAGCTGGATCTGATGAGCTTCGGCGAGGAAGACGCCTCCTCCGTGGGCGTGGATACCTCCCGCTCCCGCTTCCTCCTGCTGATCCTTTCCTCCGTCCTGACCGGCGCTGCCGTCTGCTTCACCGGCGTGATCGGCTTTATCGACCTTGCGGCTCCCCATGCGGTGCGCAGGCTTTTCGGCGCCTCTCACCGTATCCTGCTTCCCATGAGCGCGCTGATCGGCGGCGCTTTCCTGGCACTGGCGGATCTGCTTGCAAGGACCGTTCTCTCTCCCCAGGAAATCCCCGTAGGCGCGGTAACGGCCCTTCTGGGTGCCCCCTTCTTCCTTTGGGTATATTTCGGATCAAGGAGGCGGACATGATCGCAGTACAATGCAAAAACCTGCATGCAGCCTATGAGCGAAACGCACTGAAAAACGGCGAAAGCATCTTAAAAGGGATCAGTTTCTCCCTGGAAAGCGGGACAAAGCTTGCCATACTCGGAAGCAACGGCAGCGGAAAGAGTACGCTCCTAAAAGCCATCTGCTCCATGATCCCGACGGAGGGCGAAGTGCTTCTGAACGGCCGCGACAGTTCCGGAATGAAACGCAGGGAGATCGCTTCCTGCGTATCCTACATGACGCAGGTCTCCCGGATCTTCTTTTCCTATACCGTCTATGAGACCGTACTGATGGGGCGTTACCTCTACGGCTCCGGCCTCTTCGGCGGCGTCAGTGATAAGGACCGTGAGGTCGTTGAAAACTGCCTTCGCCGCACCGGTATCTTCCATCTGGCAAAACGCCAGCTTTCGGCCCTTTCCGGCGGCGAGCTGCAGCGGACCTTCCTTGCAAGGACCTTTGCCCAGGAAGCGCCGGTCCTCATGCTGGATGAGCCCGCCAATCATCTGGATCTGAAGGTTGTTGCCGGCATGACGGATTACCTGCTGGAATGGAGCAGTGAAGAAGGGCATACACTGATCGGCGTCTACCACGATATCCCGCTGGCCATGCGTCTTTCGGATTCCCTGCTGCTTCTGAAAGACGGAAAGCTCTGCGGTTTCGGCAAAAAAAAGGAGCTCCTTGATCAGGGACTCCTTGAAGATACTTATGATTTTGATGTGATCTCCTATCTGAAACAGCAGGTTCTTTTCTGAAAAACGATCCTTAGATCCCCGGGCCAAATGCCTGCTTATCCCGATAGCATGTATCTGAAAACCTCAGCGCAGCTAAAACCCGATCACAAATTCTTCCCCTTTATCGGAAGGCCTGCGGATCAGTCCGTCTTCGGGAATACAGCTTATTCCGTTGACCGTAAGCGGCACTTCGCTCCTTATCCGCAGCTCGTTTCCCGCAAGGGAACGTACCACGGCTCTCTGCGCTTTTCCGTCCTTCCAGGAAAGTTCCGCCTCAAAGCCGCCGCGTGCCCGCAGACCGCGGAAGCTTCCGTTCTTCCAGGAGGACGGCAGCGCCGGCAGGAAACGCAGTTCTCCTTCCATGCTCTGCAGGAGCGCCTCACAGATCCCCGCGCCTCCTCCGAAATTCCCGTCGATCTGGAAAGGCGGATGCATGTCCAGAAGACTGTCTGCCGTGGAATGTGAGAACAAAGCCTTCAGATTCTGTTCCACCTCTTCTCCCTCTTTCAGCCGTGCCCACATATTGATGATCCAGGCTCTGGACCAGCCGGTATGTCCGCCGCCGTGCGAAAGCCTTCTTTCAAGAGTCGTACGCGCCGCTTTCCGCAGGATATCGTCCTCATAACGGATGAGATGTGCAGGATACAGACCGTAAAGATGCGAGATGTGCCGGTGTCCCGGCTCCGTTTCCTCATAATCCTCCGCCCATTCCATGATCTGCCCGTACTGCCCGACCTCGGGTCTCGGCAGTCGTTCCTTCACTTTTGCGATCTCTTCGAGCAGCTTTTGCTGACGCACGTCCGTACTTATGATACTGCCGGCTTCGAGCAGCGCCCCGAAGAGGGTATGCAGGATCTGCGAATCCATGGAAGGCCCTTCGCAGAGATTTCCGCTCTCCCCGCTCTTTGTCCGGTAGGTATTTTCGGGCGATAAGGAAGGGCAGGTCACCAGCTGTCCCTTTTCGTTTTCCGTCAGGAAGTCCAGGAAGAATTCTGCCGCCTCCAGCATCGTATCAAAGCTTTCCTCCAGAAATGCTTTATCCTGCGTAAAGAGATAATGCTCCCAGAGATGCGTGCAGAGCCAGGCCAGACCCATGGGCCAGAGCGTTGCGGGCAGCCAGTAGTCCTGCGGTGCCGTATCTCCCCAGATATCCGTATTGTGATGGCAGACCGCACCGCGGCAGCCGTACATCTTCCGCGCCGTCTCCCGGCCGTGCTCACGCATACGTTCGATCAGATCAAACAAAGGCCTGTGGCATTCCGAAAGATTCTGCACTTCCGCTCCCCAGTAATTCATCTCTGCATTGATGTTCACCGTATATTTGCTGCCCCAGGCCGGCCGCATATCCGCATTCCATATCCCCTGCAGGTTTAAGGGCAGGCTCCCTTCCCGTGAGCCCGCGATGCAGAGATAACGTGAAAAGTTGAAATAAAGCTCCGAAAGTGCGGCAAAGGCTTCCTCATCACCCTCCCTTACTTTTTCAAGCAGGGCGTCCGTCGTAAGCCCGTCACACTCCGCACCAAGCGAAAGCGCGGCACGCCCGTACAGCGCGCTGTGATCCGCGCGATGCCGTCTGCGCAGCGCATCCGCTCCCAGCCGCATCCCCCGGTGCAGTTCGCAGAGGGCCCGGTTCTTATAATCCGATCCGCGGAAAGCCGTCTGTGCCGTAAGAAAGATACAGGCCCGGGAAGCGCCCCGGCAATAGAGACGGTTTGCTTCCGTCCCGCACTCTCCATCAGCTTCGATCGCAGCCACGCATACAAAGGGTATCCCCGCGCTTCCGCCGAAAAGTATGGTCTTCTCATCATAAGCCCGGTTCTCGTCATAACGTTCCTCACGTCCGCCGAGATACGCCGTAAATTCCAAAGCACCCTTCGTTTCGGAAATGAGTTCCACGACCATCAGCGCATCCGGGAAAGAGATAAAACTCTTCCGCAGGATCCTGTTCCCGTCCCTGCAAAACGAGACCGTATCCTCCGCCACGGAAAGATCCAGCTCATGCCGGTAATCCGACACCTCCCCCGGCATATCGATCCGCAGATCGCCCAGCGGCTCATAATGTCGCTGCTGCGAATCACAGCCGTAAAAAGCTTTCTCACAGATTTTTTGCGCTTTTTCCGGATCCCCGTTCCGTATGGCCGAACGGATCTCCTCCAAAGCAGAAAGCGCCAGCGGATTGTTCCGCTCGCGCCAGTAACCGGACCACAGCGAGTCCTCGTTCAATGCAAAACGTTCATGCTCCGCGTTCCCGAACACCATGGCGCCGAGACGGCCGTTTCCCAGAGGAAGCGCATCATGCCATTGTTCCGCAGGCCGTTCATAGGATAAGATATGGGGCATAAGCTCCTACCTCCCGCTCCGTTTTTTATGAAGACGATATGCCGAAAAAGCGGCGACAGCCCCGAGTATCGCAAGGGCGATCATCATACGCCAGAACATCGGGATCCTTTCCAGATTAAAGCAGCGCACATTGATCCACATATGATTGATCCGCGCATTGGCCTCATCATCAAAATAACACATGATCGAGGAACGTTCCATCACTTCCGGCGTAGGATACTGTGCGAAAAGCTGCCGCGTGATCTGATCCTCGCTGGTCTCGATCATATACTCCTCATCTTCACCCCGGTCAAAAAACCAGCTCAGATCATATTCCTCCGGCTCTTCCTCATCATCCTCGGCACCATAGGTCCACTCGGCATATTCAAATACCGCATCTCCGTCAGTACCGCCGGAGATCGACGAGGTGTAGCCGATATAGTACATGTTACGCACCGCATTATCCGGTCGGGAAATGAAATTGACAAAAGCTTCCGCGGCTTTCTGTTTTTTTTCATCGGCGCCGACTCCGTCCTTCAGCATGACCCAGCCGTCGAACCAGAGGTTTGTACATTCCTCGGGAACGGAATAGGCCAGCAGGAAGCCGTCTTCCTCTGCCTGATCCATCGCGTAGACCGCATCTCCGCTCCATTGCACATTTGCAAGCACCTTGCCGCTCACGATATCGGCCTTGCCGCTGTCGGTTTCAAAAGAATATGCGTTGTCTTTCGCTGCCTGCAGCCAGCCGAGCGCCGCATCCACCGTCTCCTCAGAATTGTCGTTCATCTCACTCTCCAGAAGCGCGGCATAATCGGGATCAGCGATAAAAGCCGGATCGGTCAGGTGCTCTCTCTTAAGCCCGGCAAGTGCGGGAAAATACGCATCACGCACATTATCCTTGATCGTGATCTGACGCTTCAGTTCTGGATCGCAGAGTGCGTTCCAGCTGTTCATCTTCTCCGCATCCACCTTTTCGGGATCATAGAGAAAACCGGTAACGCCCCACATATAGGCGGCAGCATATTCCGACCAGCGTTCTCCGCCGATCTCGTGATCGTCAAACTTCTCCCGGATGAACGGAGACACGTTTCTTACATAATAGTTTTCCGGGATATCCTCGTCAAAAAAGCCGTCGGAAAAAGCCGTGAGCTTATCTTCGGTCATCAGCTTCATGAACATGTAATCGGAAGGGCAGACCAGATCGAACTCATCCCCGAGCGTGAGCATATTATACAGTTCCTCATTCGTACCGAAGCAGCTGTATTCCACCTTCACATGCTCGCCATAGGTCTCGTAATACCATTCCTCAAAATCTTCATAAAGTGCATTTTCACCTATGATATCGCCGCTCTCCAGATCGATGGTCTCCTCTTCATCCCAGTCGCCCAGGTCGATATATTCTTCCCAGTTGCAGACACGCAGGACCACGCCCTCATCGGCACTGTCGCCGGAAGACGAACAGCCCGCGATGAGCACGGAAAATATCATACTTAAGAAAAAGGCTCTTTTTTTCATACTTCCGCTTTTCTTCCTCCTGCCTCACGTCTGCGTCCGCCGCTCCGGTTTCCGAAAAGCGCGATGATGAGAACGATCAGAAAGATGATGGTCGACAGAGCCCAGAGTGCCGTCTTTACTTCGGTCTGGGAACCCCTTGTCGCATTCACAACATAAGTGGAGATCGTATCAAAGGTAGCAGGCTTGGTGTAGGTCGCCACAAAATAATCATCCAGCGACAGGGTCACCGCCATGGCAAAGCCCGACAGCACTCCGGGCATCACATGGGGCAGAACGATGCGTCGCAGCGCGACTGCCGGGGAAGCGCCCAGATCCAGTGCCGCCTCATAGATACTGGGATCCATCTGGCCCAGTCTCGGATAGACCGAAAGAAAGACAAAGGGTGCGCACAGCGTCACCTGTCCGGCCACCAGCGGGAAGAACGTATCCTTGCTGATGCCGAAAACAACGACCAGTAAGATACATACGGAAAAACCGGTCACCACATCCGCGTTTACCACCGGGATCTGGTTGACGGCGGAAAGCAGCTTCTGACTGCCGCGCCGGGAATAAAACACGCCGATGGCACCTATGGTGCCGAGCACGGTCGAGATCACAGCTACGACCAGGGCCAGCAGCACGGTTCCCCAGATCATCTCGGAAAGTTCCGGTGTGGTAAAGAGCGTGATATAATTATTTAAGGAGAACGATCCGCTGAAGCCGATGGCCGTCGCGTCCGTAAAGCTGTACACCGCAAGGATCAGGATCGGAGCATAGATCAAAAGCAGCGCCAGTACAAGGATCAGAATGAATATCCCCTGCTTTTTCTTCATACCAGGCTCCCTCCTCTCGCATTTTCTTCTTTATTCCCGCCGCCAAGAAGCGTAAAGATACAGATCAGCGCCAGAAGGATCAGGCTGATCATGGAACCGCCGTGCCAGTCATACGCCGAGAAGTAGCTGCCGATCAGGCTTCCCATGATATAGGTGGAATTGTAGAGCATCTCCAGTACCACATAATTGGTCATGGCCGGTAAGAACACCATGGCGATGCCGCTCACTACCCCGGGTATCGAAAGCGGGAAGGTCACGCGCAGGAATACTTGCTTACGGTCGGCTCCCAGATCCGAGGCCGCCTCCATAAGGCTTTTATCCATCCGCTCCAGCTGGTTGTAGATCGGAAGTATCATAAACGGAAGAAAATCGTAACTCATGCCGATCACGGAATTCAGAAAAGGATGAAAGGCAAGATTGCCCTCGATCAGCGTAAGGATCTCTTTCAAAGCCGTAAGCCGCAGAGTAAAGTTGATCCACATGGGCATGATGAAGAGCAGAAGGATCACGGAACGCCTTTTTATCTGCGAAAAAGCCAGTGCATATGCCACAGGATAGGCAATGAGCAGACAAACCGCCGTTGTCACCAACGCCAGCATAAGGCTGTACAAAAGTGTTCCCATGGTATTGGGATCGGAGAAAAATCCCGCAAGATTCTTCAGACTTACATGTCCGTCGCTTCCGGTCAGCGCATAACTTATGATGACTACCAGCGGCGCAATGACAAAAACAAGCAGGAAAAGCGCATAGGGTATGGCCAGCTGTTTTCTGGTAAAACGATATTTCATGGCTCCCTCTATTTTTTCAGAGCAAAGCTCATCTTTTCCTCAGGCAGGATCAGACCGACCTGGTCGCCCATATTCCAGAGGTATTCATCGTCCACGATCAGGTCATGACCATGATCGGTACGAACCACATAGCAATAGTGGTCACCTTTATAGATCAGATTGATGATATGGCCTCTCGTGAGACCCGCATCCACATCATCGCTCATCTCGATATCGCCGGGCTCGATGGACACATGTACCTTAAGTCTGTCCGTATCGATGGCGCTGCCGGCCGAATCCGTCAGCACACCTTCCACGATGCGGCTGCCGGGTATGATATCGCAGATATCGCATTCGATGGTCTTGCCGTTATAATCCAGCTTCAGATCCGCCGTCACCGTTGCTTCAAAACGCGTGGTATGGTCTTCGGCGATCATGACATGGATCCCGTCGGGTTCGAGGCACATTCCCACCGTATCGCCGACTTTCTGCGCGCGTGTGGAGACGATGACCATCTCATACTTTCCGCTTTCCACCGTGATCTCGTAGTGCATTCCTTTAAATGTCACGGCAGTAACGGTACCTACTACCGTCCCCTCTTCCGGCGCCGTGAGGATCACATCCTCCGGACGCACCACCACATCCACGAGTGTACCTTCATCCACATCATCCATACAGACAAACTCACCGCCGCAGAAACGGCACTTGAGCTTTCCGGTCATGATGCCCTTGAAGATATTGCTTTCACCGATAAAGTCCGCCACATAAGCGTTTTTCGGCTCATTATAGATATCCTCGGGCGTGCCGATCTGCTGGATGGATCCGCGGTTCATCACCACGATCTTATCCGACATCGTCAGCGCCTCTTCCTGATCATGCGTTACATAGATAAAGGTGATGCCCAGCTGCTGGTGCATGGCTTTCAGCTCGATCTGCATCTCCTTGCGCATCTTCAGATCCAGTGCTCCCAGCGGTTCGTCCAGAAGCAGTATCTTGGGTTCGTTCACCAGAGCCCTGGCAATGGCGATACGCTGCTGCTGTCCGCCGGAAAGAGTCGCTACGCTGCGCTCTTCAAAACCCTCCAGATCCACGAGATCCAGCACATGTTTCACCTTATTCACGATCTCTTCGCGCGGAAGCTTTTTCAGCTTCAGCCCGAAAGCGATGTTTTCGAAGATGTTCATGTGAGGGAAAAGCGCATAACGCTGGAATACCGTATTGATCGGCCTCTTATTGGGCGGGAGCAGGGTGATATCGCTCCCGTCCAGAAGGATCTTTCCCTCCGTAGGCATATCAAAACCGGCGATCATACGGAGCGTCGTGGTCTTTCCGCAGCCGGAAGGCCCGAGGAAGGTGACAAACTCACCGCGGCGCACCGAGAGATTAAAATCCCTGACGGCGATGGAACCATCGTCATCAAAGCGCTTGGTTATATTTTTCAGTTCTATGATATTATCTTCAGCCATCAGAACAGATCCGTAATGAAACGCGTCGTCTTGGTTGTGAAACGGTCGTAAACAAGCTCCACGGTCATTTCGGCCCTGGTCACACGGGATATACGTATCTTCATGCTCTTCTGATCCCGTTCATTCTTGTCCTTATAGCTTCCGGGTTCGGGAACAAGCCACAGCTCCGGATGGGTCTTTCCTTCTGCAGGCGGATGGATCGTAAAGGTATAACGGGTGCTTTCCCCGTTTACATTGGTACTCGCATTCTGCTTATAGGTCTTTGCGATCCCTTCGTAAACCCCGTTCACATTTTCACCGGGCTGATCGATAAACTCCCAGTATTCAATTTCTTTTCCGTCTACATCCTTGGGTATATGCCACACTTTTGCGATGTTTTCCACCGTCACCTCACGTGAGATGATCAGATTATCCGCTACAAACCAGCCTACCGCGATCAGCACGGCAAGAAAGATCAGGCCGATGATCATTCCGCCGATATCTTTCTTCTCCGTTTTTTTCTGCTTAACCTTGATCGTCTGCATAGTTGCTTTTCCTCCTTATGTAAACTCAGTTTTTAAGCGTTTTTTATTCTCCGATAGCCTCCAGACGCTGTCTCGCTTTGTCTGCCTGGGCACTGTCCGGAAATCTGGTCAGAAGATCGTTAAAGATATCTGCCGCCTGGTTCACGTCCCCGCTCTCATAACAGCATACCCCGAGATAATATAACGCATCATCATTGTTCGGATCATATTCGCAGGCCTTTTTCAGGTATGCGATAGCATTGACGTAATCCTGCTGATGGAAAGCGTCCATGCCGTTATTGTAATAACTCTCGCCCACCGTTCCGCCGATGTGATCACGAAGATACTCATACAGCTCCTTAAACTTCGGAGGCGCACTCTGCTCCACGTAATCGTCGGTGATCCGGGAAAGATACTGATCCACATCCATCCCGCCGGAATCCGCAAGGAATGCCAGAACCGCCGAATGAAGGTTCTCATTTGCCGCAATGGCCCCGTCCTCACCGCTGTATCCGTCGATCAGATCGGACTGCTTCGCAACATTTCCTTCCAGTTCCCGGATACGGGTATTCAGATCCGTGATCTCGCTGTTTTTCTGCTCGATCTGCTTGGTGTATTCCTGTGTTTTTTCGCTTTCCTCGCTCCGGACCTGTGCTTCCCGGCCGGGTATGATCAGAAACCAGGTCGCAAGCACGCCTACCAGTATACCCAGAGCGATCTCCAGAAATACATGCAGTCCCAGGGGTTCCTTCCCAGCCACCGGCTGGATGAGCACATCGCTCCCGTTCCTGGTGTAGACCGCCGCCGGTTCTTCCCTGTGCCTGTGCCGTCGTCCCTGACTGCGTTCGTCGCCATAAAGCTTTTCCTGGCACTCCTGCAGGTAGAGCAACGCATCCACATCGCCCACATCCATCCGCCGGCAGCGTTCCAGTTCACGCTTGGCATGCTCCCAGTCCTGACTCTGCATATATAAGAGTCCCAGAAGACGATGTGCCTTTATGAAACCGGGATTCAGGCTGATGACTTTCTTCAATTGTATAACCGCGAGATCATTATTGCCCTGCCGGCAATATTCCAAAGCCACATTATACTTCTTTAATGTGGTATTGATCGTTTCCTGACGACCCTTGTCCGCCGGGATCATATTGAGATACTCTTCCGCGACATTTCTCTCCGAGTGGTAATTCATACTTACGACCCACTGGACGAGCGCGGAACCCGCTTCCCCCATCTCATAATAAATGAGGCCAAGCAGATTTCTGGCATCTGTATGATTCTTATTGCACTTCAGGCACTCTTTCAGGACACGGATCGCACCGCTCAGATCCCTGACGCGGGCACGATCGATCCCTTCATTATAAAGCCGGTTCGATGTATAACAGATCTTCTTATACCGGCTGACATCCGCGCCGCAATTGGTACAATAATCCAGTTCGGACAGGGCAGCTCCGCATAAATAGCAGTCCACGCCTTATCACCCCTGTTGGTTATTTATGACTGTTGCCTGATCATAGTTCTCGGACATATTCAGAAGTATATCCATCATGTCCGAGAGGTCTTCCTTGTTCAACGTCTCCTGAACGTCATCGACTTCCAGGCTTTTATGAAATTTCTTCAATTCTTCTTCAAATACGATCATCTTTTTCCCCTTTGTCAGTCTGCCGTACAAAAAACACCGGCCAGAACTGTCCGCTTTTTATAATACATAATCAAAGGACAAAAATCAATCTATATTTTATGTAAATGATGCCAGGGTCAAAAGCTCATCTAAAGTGAATAAAAAACAATTGGCCTTAACATCATGTAAACTATTTCCCGGAAAGATGGCTGATCTGCTCGCGCACCTGTTCCAGCATACGGCTGTATTTTTCCTTCTTGGCGCGCTCTTCGGCCAGCTTGCTCTCGGGAGCCTTTGCAAGGAATTTTTCATTGGACAGCATGCCGTCCACGCGCTTCAGTTCGCCAAGCAGCCTTTCCTCTTCCTTCTTCAGACGCTCCGCTTCCTTTTCGATATCCACAAGCTCACCCAGAGGCAGGTAGATGTTCACATCTGCGATCACTACGGAAACCGCATCCTCTCCGATCCCGCTCTTATCCTCCTGTATATGCACCTCAGATGCATATGCGAGTACGCGGAAGAAATCACGGTTCTTTTCAAAGATGCTGCGCTTCTCCTCCAGTGCGCTCACGACAAAGACCTGTGCCTTCTTTGAAGGCGGAACGTTCAGTCCCGTTCTTGCATTACGGATGCCGCGGATGGCTTCTTTTACGGTCTCGATGGCATGCTCCTCTTCGGGATAGTTCTTGCTTTCCGTATAAAGCGGCCAGGAGCTGACCATGATGGATTCCTCTTCGTCCTGGAGCGTACAGAAGATCTCCTCGGTCACGAACGGCATATAAGGATGCAGGAGCTTCAGCGCATCGATGAGCACGCTCTTTAATGTGTAAAGCGCAGCATTCCTGCTTGCCGCATCTTCCTTTTCATAAAGACGGGGCTTCACCATCTCGATGTACCAGTCGCAGAACTCATCCCAGATAAAGTCATAGATCTTCTGGACCGCAACACCCAGTTCGTATTTCTCCATATTCTCCGTCACATCGCGCACCAGGCTGTTGGCCTTGGAGATGATCCAGCGGTCGGCAGGTGCCAGTTCTTCCTGCGCGGGCTTCGTGGGAGCTGTCTCACCGAGGTTCATCATGATGAAACGGGAAGCGTTCCAGATCTTGTTGGCGAAATTCCGGTTAGCCTCCACTTTTTCATAGTAGAAACGCATGTCGTTTCCGGGGGCGTTTCCGGTCACCAGCGTAAGCCGCAGTGCATCGGCGCCGTATTTTGCGATGATCTCCAGGGGATCGATACCGTTCCCGAGGCTCTTGCTCATCTTCCGCCCCTGGGCGTCACGTACCAGACCGTGGAAAAGCACGGTATGGAAAGGTTTCTCACCCATCTGCTCATAGCCGGAAAAGATCATGCGGATGACCCAGAAGAAGATGATGTCATAACCGGTCACCAGCACATCCGTCGGATAGAAATAACGGAGCTCCGGTGTATCATCCGGCCAGCCCAGGGTTGAGAAAGGCCACAGTGCCGAAGAGAACCAGGTATCCAGCGTATCCGGATCCTGCGAAAGCTTCCTGCTGCCGCATTTCGGGCAGCACTCGGGATCCGTCCTCGACACCACGGTCTCGCCGCAGTCCGCACAGTACCAGGCAGGGATACGGTGTCCCCACCAGAGCTGGCGCGAGATGCACCAGTCACGGATATTGTCTGTCCAGTTGAAGTAATTCTTCTGCATGCTCTCGGGCACCAGACGGATCTCACCCTTTTTTACCGCCTGCTGCGCCGGCTTGATCAGCTCGTCCATGCGCACGAACCACTGTGCCTTCACCATGGGCTCCACGGTGGTCCCGCAGCGGTCATGGGTTCCTACATTATGTACATGGTCCTCGATCCCGACAAGGAGCCCCATTTCTTCCAGTTCCTTAACGATGGCTTTTCTCGCCTCGTAGCGGTCCATTCCTTCAAACTTCCCGCCGTTGGCGTTGATGGTGGCATCATCGTTCATGATGTTGATCACCGGCAGGTCATGGCGCTTGCCTACTTCAAAGTCGTTGGGGTCGTGTCCCGGGGTGATCTTCACCACACCCGTACCGAACTCGCGATCCACATATTCATCCGCGATCACGGGGATCTTCCTGTTCATCAGCGGCAGCATCAGCTCTTTTCCGATCAGATGACGGTAACGCTCATCCTCGGGATGAACGGCCACTGCGGTATCGCCCAGCATCGTTTCGGGCCGGGTCGTTGCAAATTCCAGATATTCACCGCTCTCGCTCCCGTCCTCGTTCAGCACCGGATAACGGATGTGCCAGAAATGGCCGGCCTGTTCCTCATATTCCACTTCCGCATCGGATATGGAGGTATTACATACCGGACACCAGTTGATGATGCGGGAGCCTTTGTAGATATAACCTTTCTCGTACATCTTGACAAAGACTTCCTTCACGGCACGGTTGCAGCCCTCGTCCATGGTAAAACGCTCGCGGTCCCAGTCACAGGAACTGCCCAGCTTCTTCAGCTGGTTCACGATCGTCCCGCCGTATTCCTTTTTCCAGGCCCAGGCGCGTTCCAGGAAACCTTCGCGGCCGAGATCTTCCTTATTTATGCCTTCCTCTTTCAGCTTATTGATGATCCGGACTTCCGTTGCGATGGAAGCATGATCCGTCCCCGGCTGCCAGAGGGCATTGTAACCCTGCATCCTCTTGAAGCGGATCAGGATGTCCTGCATGGTCTCGTCCAGCGCGTGTCCCATATGCAGCTGTCCCGTGATATTGGGGGGCGGGATCACAATGGTAAACGGCTTTTTCGTTTCATCGACTTCCGCATGGAAATACTTTTTGTCAAGCCATTTCTGATACAGCCGGTCTTCAATGCCGGCGGGGTCATAGGTTTTCGCCAGTTCTCTGCTCATAATTCCTCCTTACCTTTCCATCAGCCAGAATGCTGCGCTATAGGGCGGAAGCTCGGATCCTCCGCCGAAATCATGAAGTGCTCCCGTGATCAGATCCGTTGCCTGCCCGCAGCCGGCATCAAAATGTGCCGTGTAGGGATTGCTGTCCATATTGATGGCAACCAGCACGCGTTCACCGTCGCACTTTCTTTCAAAGATACACTGTTTGTTCTGTAATAAAACACTGCGCATACCGCCGTGATTCAGCGCCCTGCTCTTTTTCTTTGCCTCAGCCAGGCGCGAGATCCAGTCGGTCAGCGCCGTCCACTTCGGCTCGTCAAAGCAGGGACGGAGCGCCGGATCGCCCTGACTCTTATCCGCCTTTGCTCCCCATTCGCTTCCGTAATATACACAGGGGATGCCCGGCATGCCGAAGACCATGGCATAGACCAGCGGCAGGCAGTTCTCATCCTGCAGGATCGAAGCGATACGGCTCACATCGTGATTATCCGCAAAGGACAGAAGATGTGCTCCTCTGCATACCGTCCAGTCCTCGGGTCCGAAGAGCCGCAGCAGCGAATGGATGATCTCGAACATATTGGACGAATTAAATGCGGAATGGAGCCCTTTATAGCACTGGTAATTGGTCAGCGAATGAAGATGCATCTCATTCAGCATGCGCCCGTATTCTCCGTGGAGCACCTCGCCGAGCAGGAAGAAATCTTCCTTTTTGGAATCGGTGAATTCCCGCAGCCTTCTCAGGAAATCCCGGTCAAGGCAGTAAGCCACATCCAGACGGATCCCGTCGATATCAAACTCATTGATCCAGCCCTCCACCGCACGGAAGATATGTGCGATCACATCTTCATTGCGAAGGTTGAGCTTCACCAGATCAAAATTGCCTTCCCAGCCCTCGTACCAGAGACCGTCGTTATAGCAGGAATTCCCGCCGAAATCGATACGCGAAAACCAGCCCGTGTAAGGAGAATTCTCACGATTCTTAAGCACATCCTGAAATGCAGGGAAACCTCTGCCCACATGATTGAACACACCGTCCAGCACCACGCGTATGCCTTCCGCATGCAGCGCGTCGCAGACCTCTTTAAAGTCAGCATTCGTCCCCAGCCGGGTATCGATGCGGCTGTAATCCCTGGTATTGTAACCATGGGTATCCGACTCGAATACCGGCGAAAAATAAACGGCATTGCATCCCAGCTTCTTTATATGCGGGATCCACTCCTTCACCTTCAGGATCCTGGACTGCGCCACACCGTCATTTTCAAACGGCGCTCCGCAGAAACCGAGCGGGTAGATCTGATAAAACACACTGTCGTAAGCCCACATAAATTCGTCCTCCCGAACCGTTAATTAAGTAAAGACTTTTCGGACGTATTCCCAGCCTGCGTTCAATAAGTCATATAAAGGATAGTTTATCCTATTTTGAATGCGTTTGCAAGAAAAAACACAAACGGAGCTAGTCCTTCTCCCAGAAACTTTCCAGCCCGTCCGCGATACCGGACAGACCGGTGACCGTATAGCCCTTCCACTCCCGCGGGAACATCCGCTGATAGGAATTGTCCGTAAACCTCTCATCCAGAAGCAGCACCACACCCTTATCCCTCTCCGTCCGTATCACACGGCCGGCCGCCTGCAGCACCTTGTTCATCCCCGGAAAACGGTAAGCATAATCAAAACCGTTTTCTTCGAAATAATCCCGGATGATCTCCCTCTCATTGCAGATCTGCGGAAAGCCGACACCCACGATGATGCTCCCGATCAGGGCATCCTCCTTCAGATCAATGCCTTCGGAAAAGATCCCTCCCAGTACACAGAAGCCGAGTAGAGTCGGCGGAGTTATCGACATAGTTTTAAACAAATTGTCCATGGGGATAAGTTCTTTCCGCGTAAACCTGGCAAGAAATGCTTCACGATCCTCTTCCGACATCCTTTCCTGCTGGATCAGCATCTCATCCCTGTCTTCTTTGTGAAAATGTCTTTGGAAACTGTCGATAACATTGTTCATAAATAAATATGAAGGGAAAAAGATCAGGTATTTACCCTCCCTTCCGGAGATAGCCCGGTCGATATAGGAGGCGATCCGGTAGTAGGTATCTTCGTTTCTCCGCTTGTACCGGCTGGTCACATCACGGCCGACGAAGACCCCGAGACGTTCCCGGTCAAATGAGGATTCAGCATATACGGCAGCGTCCTCCGGAGCTGCGCCCAGCAGTTTCTTATAATAGGATATAGGCAGCAGGGTCGCGGAAAAAAGGACTCCTGCCCTGCCCTTTTCCATGCACTCCGAAAGATTTTTCGCAGGGTTGACGCATAAAAGTTTTAAACAAAATCCACTATTCTCCGTCTGTTCTGTGTAAATGCGATAATTCTCATCCAGCTTCTCATAGATCAGAAGGAAGTGGGCAAGAGCAAAATAAAACTCCAGAAGAGGCTCCCGCATTCCAGTGTTTTCCTCTTCGTCCATAAACTTTGTCATCGCAGTGTACAGGCCCTGTACCTGACCCGCAAAGGTGTCGATCTCCTCCAGCACGCGAAAGCCGCTGCACTCCCTCTTCAGCTGCAGCAGATCGCGGTTACAGCGTTCCAGGCCGCGTATCATCGCAGGCACGTGCTGCATGCCGCGCACACGTTTCGTCTTCTTTCCGGAAAGCTGCTCCGAAGCAGCATTGATCTGCCTTTTTACCGCAAGAAAGTCCTCTTTTTTCAGCACGGCACTGTACATATCCCGGCCTCTATCCACAAGGTTATGCGCTTCATCCACAAGAAAAACATAGTCTCCGTGAACACCATCGGCAAAATAGCGCTTCAGAGAGACATGGGGATCGAAAACGTAATTATAATCGCATATTAATATATCGCATAACAAACTTAGGTCGAGGCTTAATTCAAACGGACACACCTGGTACTGGCGCGCAGTCAACGTTATCGTTTCCCGGTCTAAGTTGTCATAAGTCATGATACTGTGGAAAACCGCATCATTGATCCGGTCATAATGCCCCTTTGCATAGGGGCAATTGTCCGGGTTACATTCACATTTATCATTTAAACAGACCTTTTCCTTCGCTGTGATCACCACACTCTTGATCTTCAGCCCTTTTTGGCGTAAAAGTTCGATCGCATCCCCCGCTACCGACCTGGTGATGGTCTTGGCCGTGAGGTAGAATACCTTTTCTGTCAGATCCGCCCCCATGGATTTGACCGCAGGGAACAATGTCGTCAGGGTCTTGCCAACGCCTGTGGGAGCCTCCAGAAACAGCTTTCGCCCCTCCCTTACGGTACGGTATACCTGGGCTGCCAATTCGCGTTGACCCTTGCGGTAAACAAAGGGAAATTCGAGGCTCTGTATACTGCTCTGGCGCTGTATAAGCCACTCCCTCTGCCGCTCCGCCCATTTCATATAATCCTGCATTAAACGCCCGAACCACTCCTCGATCTGTGCAAAGGAAAACTCGTCGATGAAGTATTTCAAATCTTCAGTCTCTATATTACAGTAAGTCATCCTTATACGTATCGAAGGCAATTCCTTCTGCTTTGCATAAATGAAGGCATACACCTTAGCCTGTGCCAGATGAACCGGCAGCGGCGAACTGATCCGATCGAGCCGTCGTGCAACACATTTGATCTCATCGATCGTGATCTGAGGATATTCCTCATTTGTATAGTATTGATTAAATGAGAGCTGATTGCCGGAGATACGGTTCTGTGCTTCGACGGCGATACTTTCATTTATGATACCGTCCGCTCTCCCGTCCAGAAAAATCGTGCAATGTTCCCCCACATAACTGTAACGGAGAGGGACCTCCGCTTCATATCCGGCTCCCATGCTCTTCTGGATCATCCGGTGCAGACGGCTGCCTTCCTGCATGGCACGTTCGGGTGAGGTACCGCGCCGGTTGTCGATGTCGCCGGAACGGAACATAAACTCCACCAGCTCCCGGACCGAGAGGCGGATCTCAAAATGTTCATATTTTTCGAGCAGCTCTTCCATAGTATATAAGCATAACATATCCGAACATATGTTTCAACACATTTACATAAGAATGTCCTTTACGTAAATAATTTATGTCAACCCATCCCCTTTATAAGACCTTTTGTTTTATGTAAACCGTCTGAGTTATGTTAACTATTCTATGTCAATGCAATTCATTTTCAACTATGTTTTTTCCCTGGATTATTTCAATTGAATTAATGAAAATATCACATTTTATGTCAATTGTTTGCCTTGGTCATTTTTATCGAAGCCGGCATAAATATTGTATTTTTATAATTTATATATTCTGCACTTAATTCATTCACACAAAACTCTTATGTCACCCCGGATCACTTTGATTCGGATATTTTGCGTAAATGTTTTATGTTAACCACACTCTTTCTCTGGGCAGTGTCTCTCATAATAGATTATTGTAAACCTGCAAAAAAAACAGACCTCTCAGGAGATCTGTCTCTGTCCCCGGCTGTATGAATACATGTTCCGGGCTTTTATATGTTCCGGGCTTTTATATGTTCCGAGCTTTTATATGTTCCGGGCTTTTATATGTTCCGGGCTTTTATATGTTCCGGTCTTTTATATGTCCTGCTCCATACCGGTGAGATCTGTTATGTGCTGCCTCAGTGCCGTCGTTACAGCACCGTCGCCTCCCGAAGTGTACAGTAAGTGTAATCCCCTTCGATATAGGTTGCAAAGGTACCCTCTACGGTCACCATCCCGCCTTCTTCGGGACATTTCTCTGGGTTCAGCGGCACAAATTCGAGGCCCTGGGCACAGCAGGCCGTGGCATCCTGTATGACGCAGGCGTAATAATCCATGCCGCTTTCTTCGTCATGGAAAAAGCTGTAGGTTCCTTCCATACGCACACGCTTCCCCACATATTCTTCCGGCGTGTACATCATGTTATAAACTTCCGAATAGACCATGGTCGCTGACATAATGGTAAGATCAACATCAACCCCCTCTGCAGCCGTCCCGGAAGCTTCTCCCTCTGCCTGTCCATCGGCAGCGTCCGCAGAAGGCATCGGCGTCGGCGTAGAGGTCGCATCCGGAGTACTGATGGTCCCTTTCTTTTCTTCCTGCATTCCGGCTTCCAGCACATCCGATACGCTCTGCGTGCCACCCCCGGTACGCGGTCCGGCTGCTTCAGTTCCGCAGGCCGAAAGGCCCAAAAAAGATATTGCCGTAAATAAAGTCAGGATTTTATATTTCATCAATTTCTCCTTTTTATCACATTTCCAAGCACCCAGCAGACCAGAAATGCAAAGGCGTCCACGGCTACGATCGTTGAGCCTACCGGCGTCCCCGCAAGTATGGAAATGATCAGTCCGGCCAGCGCACAGAATACGGAAAGCACCGCCGAACATACAGTGACCGAAAGAAAGTTCCTGAACAGCCGCATTGCCGACAGCGCCGGGAAGATCACCAGTGCCGAGATCAGCAGCGAGCCTACGAGGTTCATTGCCAGCACAATGATCACTGCCGTGATAACGGCTATGATCAGGTTATAAAGCCTTGCTTCGGTACCGCTGGCCCTGGCAAAATCCTCATCAAAGGTAATTGCAAAGATCTTGTTGTAAAAGAGCACAAAGACCAGTACCACGACAGCGGACAGCACGATGCAGAGCCATACCTCTCCTGCAGTCAGTGTGAGTATCGAAGTAGAACCGAAAAGGGTGCTGCATACATCGCCGGACAGATTGGAAGAGGTCGGAAAGATATTCATGATCAGATAACCGAAGGCCAGGGCCCCCACAGAGATCATGGCGATCGCCGCGTCTCCTTTGATCTTTGTATTCTGACCGGTGCGCAGGAGCAATACTGCGCAGATCACGGTCACCGGCATCACCAGCAGCATATCGTTGGACAGCTGCAGCACCGAAGCGATGGCCATCACGCCAAAGGCCACATGCGACAGGCCGTCACCGATAAATGAAAAACGTTTCAGTACAAGGTGCACTCCCAGGAGAGAGGAACAAAGCGCGATCAGCACCCCGACGATCAGCGCATAATGTACCATGGGCATCTGCAGGTACAGGACGAGCTTGTCGATCATAATGCCTGCCCTCCCATCTTTTCCGTAAAATATCTTCCCACGGGACTTTTTGCATATTCATCACGGGTCCCGAAAAAGATATCCTCGCCGATATGCAGGATATGGCTGGCATAACGAAGGGCCGCCGATATATCATGCGTGATCATGATCACGGTGATGCCGTCGGCGTTAAGCCCGGCGATCAGCTCATACATCTCGACAGTCACTTTCGGATCCAGACCGGAAACCGGTTCATCCAGCAAGAGGATCTTCCGTGTGGCACAAAGTGCCCTGGCAAGCAGTACCCTTTGCTGCTGGCCTCCCGAAAGCTCACGGTAGCAGCGATTCCGCAGATCCGTCAATTCCAGCTTCTCCATATTCTCCAGTGCACGTTTTTTTTCTTCCCTGTTATAAAACGGACGCAGGCCGCAATGTGCCTGGCAGCCCGAAAGAACGATCTCATAGACGGATGCCGGAAAATCCTTTTGCACCTGCGTCTGCTGTGGCAGATAACCGATCTCGTTCTTCTTAAGACCATCAAAACGGATCTGTCCGCCGGTCGGCGCCAGCAGCTTCAGGAGCGTCTTCATGAGCGTGCTCTTTCCTGCCCCGTTCTCACCGACAATACAAAGATAATCTCCCTCATTCACGGAGAAATTCAGATCTTCTATGATATTATGTGAATCATATCCAAGAGACAGATGCTCTGCCCGGATCAGTTCCATATCTTCCCTCCGGCCGGCAGTACCTGAAAAGCATCGGCAGCTGCAGACACTGCCGGCGTTCTGATAATTGCTTCTTATTTCAATGCCTGCTCGATCACCTTAAGGTTTTCTTCCATCACTTTCAGATAGCTTGTACCCGATTTTGATGTCGCGGACTGCAGGGAATCCAGCGCTACGATCTTCACATCCTTTGTCTGCATGTTATCAATGACGGTCTTTGCGATCTTCTGGTCTCCGCTCTCGATGGTCAGGATCGTTTTTGTTCCCAGTTCATCCGCTTTCTTTGCCAGAAATACGATCGTGTCGAAACTGGCCTCCGTTTCTGCGGAACAGCCGGCAAAGGCAGCATAATACTCAAGACCATAGTCGTCTGTCAGATAGCGGAACGGAAAGCGGTCCGCAAAAACAAGCGTATCGTTCTCCGCTTCCCCGATCACATCATAATACCTGCTGTCGAGCTCATCGAGTTTCTCGTAATAAGCCTCCGCATTGCTCTCATAGGCTTCCGCATGCTCGGGATCGACCGTTTCCAGCGCAGCCAGGATATCGTCGCAGAAGATCATGGCATTCTGAAGGGAAAGCCAGACATGCTCGTCATATTCGGGTTCATCATCTTCTTCCTCATCCGCCTCTTCTACATCTTCCTCATCTTCTTCCTCTTCTTCCGGCTCCATGCCTTCCACCATTTCTTCTTCCTTTACGCCGCTTCCGAGGGAATCCATAAGATTGATGACGATCATATCCTTATTTGTCGCCTGTTTCAGCGCATCATCAACCCAGGCGTCCGATTCTCCGCCCACATAGATAAACACATCGCAGGAAGAGATCTTTGCGATATCATCCGCCGACGGCTGATAGCTGTGCAGATCCACCCCGCTGTTCATGAGCAGTGATACGCCCACATCCTCTTTGCCTGCGATATTCTTTGTCCAGTCGTAGACCGGAAAGATCGTAGTCACAACCTTGTACTTCCCGTTCTCGGAATCATCGCCGCAGGCAGTCAGCAGCCCGAACGCAAGCATCATACAGAATAAAGTGATCAGTTTCTTTTTCATCTTTTATTTTCCTCCATACTTTTACGGAATGCGGCGCAATGGCCACATCCTCTTTTTCAGGGATATCCCCCTGCAGATTTTGTACTCAGATTAATATACGAGAACAATAAACCGAAATAATGGCAGAATTGCTTAATTATTCAGACGTACCTTACGAAGGACCGGTGTATCCCTGGTCAGGAACTGCTGAAACAGAGCAACAAAGATAAGCGCACAGAAAAACATCACAAAACAGAGAGACGCCTCCGGCAGACTCCCCGCCAGACGATGCAGCTGCTCCTCACACATCTGCATGCAGGCACAGACCGGGCAGTCGTCGTCATCGCACACATGCCCCGATTCTGCCAGCAGGAAAAGAAGCACCGAAAAAACAGCCAGGAGTGCCGTGATGCACACTGCCGACGAAACGATCTTCCCTATCCTTTTATTTCCTGCATATCTCTTACACATACTTTCTGCCTTGCAGCTGTCCTTTCACGGCTTTTGCCGCTCCGGGATCAATACCGACAAGATTTTACCCGTAATGCAGCAGAATGTCAAGGGAGGTGACACCAAAAGCACCGTCTGCAAAAAAAGATCCGCGGCCGTAAAGCCGCGGATCTCAAGCATTTTTACTGTTCAGTCTCAGCCCATCACCACTTCCACCACATGGGTCTTTCCGTCGCCGTAGGCGGGGATCAGATTGCCTTCGATGGCAGTGCCGTCCACGCTGACGCTCTTGATGCCCTTGCATACGTGGGAAGGATTGCTCACGCGGATATCGTAGGTCGCGTTACGGAACTGTCTGGAAGCCTTCAGGCCGTCCCATGCGGAAGGAATGGAAGGATCGATGCGCAGGCCGTCGAAATCCGGCTGCACGCCCAGGATGTACTGGGAGATCGCCACCATATTCCAGGCTGCCGTACCCGTAAGCCAGGAGTTCTTGCCCTGACCGAAGTTCTTGCCGGTACGGCCGATATCGGAACCGGCATCCTTGCCGCCGATCATCTGCCCGTATACATAGGGTTCCGTCTTATGGATATCGGAGGTCTCTTCGGTAAAGGCCGGAGCGATCTCAGAATAGTACTTAAAGGCCTGGTCGCCCTTGCCGGCATAAGCCGCAGCACAAATGATCCAGGCATTGTTATGGGTGAAGATACCGGCGTTCTCCTTATAGCCGCCCGGATAGGTCGAGATCTCACCGTACTGGATATAATACTTCGAGAATGCGGGATTATTGAGCACGAGACCGTACTGCGTGTTCAGGCGCTCGTCAATGGCTGCCAGGGTCTTTTCCACAGTTCCCTGCTCTTTGCCCACATCCGACATGATGGCAAAGCCCTGGGGCTCGATGAAGATCTGGCCTTCCTCACATTCTTTCGATCCCATCTTCTCGCCGTTGGCATCATAGGCACGCAGGAACCAGTCGCCGTCCCAGGCGGATTCCATCATATTCTTCTTCATCTTGTCGATCTCGGCCTGTGCCGCTGCCGCCTCATCATCTTTCCCGAGGTGCTTCAGGATCGCCACATAGTTGGGACCGGTATAGGTGAAGAGCGCCGCTACCATAACGGACTCCGCCGTCTTGGAATAGCCTCCCTCTGCTGCAAACTTCGGATTGGTATAGGTCTGGAAGGACTCACCCGGCGTGTCGGAGAAACAGGACAGGTTGATGCAATCGTTCCAGTCGGCGCGCATGGCCAGAGGCAGACCGTGAGGCCCCAGATTCTTTACGATATGATAGAAGGAAACCTTCAGGTGCTCAAGCATGGTCTGCGCTACGGACATATCATTATCATAAGGTACCATCTCGTCCAGGATCGTCCAGTCACCGGTCTCCTTGATATAAGCGGAAACGGAAAGGATGAGCCAGAGGGGATCGTCGGAGAAATCGCCGCCGATATCCGCATTGCCCTTCTTGGTAAGGGGCTGGTACTGGTGATAGCAGCCGCCGTCCGGGAACTGCGTGGATGCGATGTCGATGATGCGCTCCTTTGCACGGTCCGGGATCTGATGCACGAAGCCCAGGATATCCTGGTTGGAATCACGGAAGCCCATGCCGCGGCCGATGCCGGATTCAAAATAGGACGCTGAACGGGAAAGGTTAAAGGTGACCATGCACTGGTACTGGTTCCAGATATTGACCATACGGTTCACCTTGTCGTCCGGCGTATCCACACTGAGGATGCCCAGGAGCTTATCCCAGTATGCACGGAGCTCTTTCATTCCGTCGGCAAATTTCTCGGGAGTATCGTACTTTGCGATCATCTCCTTTGCCTTCACCTTGTTGATGGTCTTCCCGTCGGCCTCAAACTTCTGATCCGCCGGCATCTCCACATAACCGAGAACAAATACCAGCGTCTTGCTCTCGCCGGGCTTCAGTGTGATCTTCTTGAAATGGGAAGCGATCGGTGCCCAGCCGTCCGCGAAAGAGTCGGTGGCTTTTCCGGCCAGAACTGCCTCGGGATTATTGAACCCGTTGTAAAGTCCGATGAAGGCATCGCGGTCGGTATCGTATCCGTCAATGCTGTCATTTACGGAATAAAAAGCATAGTGATTGCGGCGGTCGCGGTATTCCGTCTTGTGATAGATCACCGAGCCGTCGACCTCCACACGGCCGGTGGAGAAATTACGCTGGAAGTTGTTGGAATCGTCCTGTGCATCCCAGAGGCACCACTCCGCAAAGGAGAAGAGAGAAAAGCTCTTTTCCGCACTCCCCTCATTGGTAAGGACCAGCTGCTGCACTTCCCCGTCGTAATCCTGGGGAACAAAGAAGGTCAGTTCCGCCTTCAGATCGTTCTTCTTACCGCAGATCACGGTATAGCCCATACCGTGGCGGCATTCATAAGCATCCAGCTCCGTCTTGACCGGTGACCAGCCGGGGTTCCATACGGTACCGTTTTCATTAATGTAGAAATAACGTCCGCCCATATCGATCGGAACGTTGTTGTAGCGATAACGCGTGATCCTGCGGAGACGCGCATCCTTATAGAATGAGTAACCTCCGGCAGTATTGGAGATCAGTGAAAAAAAGCCCTGGGTCCCGAGATAATTGATCCAGGGGTAGGGCGTCCTGGGGGTCGTGATGACATACTCCCGTCTGGCGTCATCAAAGGTACCGAATTTCATACGTCTTTCTCCTTTTTTATGTGGTTTTGATCATGTTTCCGGGCAGATCCTCGCCCGTACGATTGGTATTATACAAAATTCCGCAAGAAATAACAAGATGAATAGCAATATTTGCTAAATTTTATTTTTTTTCCATTCTCTGTACTTTTTAAGTTCGCCTCCGACACCCTTGTCCATGATAAAGCCTACGACCAGCACATCATCGAGAAAGCCCGGAAGCAGATCGATGGGACTGACCACATAGATCAGTGCCGTCACGATCGCCGCAAGAAAGAGTTTCGGGATCTCGCGGTAATTCCCCTCCGCATAATCGTTAACGAGATCGATCATATCACACAGATCCCGGGCCGTATCCCCCAGGACAGGTTTGTCTTTAAACTTCTCCAGCCACTGCTGCGCCCCGTCCGAGATCTTCCGGAGAGCTCCGGGATCCTCCGTGGCACGCTTTGCTTTCCCGCTGACGATCATAGCCTCCTCCTTATTTCAGACTGCCGTTCACGTCATGGATCGTGATGCTCACCATGCCGTTTTCCTGATGAAAATCAAAGATGTTCTTGTCTTCAAGCAGATCCACGGGTACCAGGATCTCGATCCCGTTCTCCGTGACGATACGCTGTTTTTTCTTAAGACTCCTCGTGGTCTTCGGGCTGACGGGCAGGGGCGTATCCTTCAGCTCCATCTCCCGGCTCCGTTCTTCATAGCGTTCCTGTGCTTTCGGATTATCGGCAAACACACGCTGCGGGATCCTTACCGGATTGATCTCACCGCGGCTGCCCGCATCCTCCGATACTTCACGGCGGTATTCGAAAAGCTTTTTCGGGGCCTCATCCTCATAACATTCTCTGATCGTATCGATCACTGCCTCCTGAAAAGTCTGTACCGTCTCTTTTTCCGAGCGCTTCAGGTCCACCTTCAGGATACGCTCCGCCATATAACAGACGCTCTCGCCTCCGATCATGCATCGCATATCGGACATCCATACACGGCGCTCATATACATTAATAAAGAAATAATCATATTCCTTCTGCGTATGGGCAGGCAGAAGACGGCGGTCTTTCTTCCATACCACCTTTCCGTCACTCTGTGCACAGGTAAATCGGCTCTGGTAATTCAGCTTGAAGAATGCCACGATGGGCTGTTCCTCCACGGTCGCATAGACATAAAGTCCGCTGCCGGGCTGCAGGCCGTAGGCCTCCTTCAGCAGTTCGTGCATCTCATCGCTGATCACATCCACAAAAGCATCAAAGAGCTCCGGATCGTCGGGAACGACTCCGGCCAGAAAGGAATCCTCCGCAAAATTTGCGGATCTCGCGCTGACAGAATCGTAATTATGTGCAAAAAGCTGCAGGATGTACTGATAGATCTCGCCATCCGGATCGATGGTCCACTCGTTATAGTCCACATATTCCTGCGCGGCATCTATGGCACTGATAAAACAGCGCTCGATCTCTATCGCCGATTTATTCATTTTCCGAATCTCCCTCTCCCCGGACCGTTACCGGTATCTTCACGGACTTGCAGCCGGAACCGCTGATCGTCAGTTCCGTTTCGCCTTCTGCCACACCTTTGATGATAAATGCATCATCAAATTCACGGACGATCGTCACGATCTTCGTATCGGCAGATTCATAATTCAGGCGGACATCCGAAAGCTCGTCATCGAAATTGTCGATCCTTATGGCAAGTTCCTCCCCCACTGCGATCGAGGCCGAGGTTTTGGCAGGCAGTATCTCTTTATTGCCTCCCATGAGGATCACAAGTGCCACAACGCCGCCGGCCAGAAGCACCCCAAGCAGGATCAGCAGAAAGATGATCAGTCCTTTATTGCTCTTATTCTTTACGGTTGCTGCGCCAGCCGTATCGGCCAGCACAGGCTTTCCGGCTGCCGGCATCGGCGGCACAGCTTTCCCCGGCTCAGCCCCGGCCGGCTTAAATGCCGTATTTCCCGGCTGTGCGGAAGCGTTTGCCGCCGGAGATCCCTGCATATGCCCCAGCAGAAGGGTTCCTGACGATCCTGACGGATTTCCCGGCCGGGCGTAGCCCGGATTCATTCCGGCAGGATTTGCTGCCTGAGCGTAGCCCGGATTCATTGCCGCAGGATTTGCTGCCTGAGCGTAGCCCGGATTCATTCCGGCAGGATTCACTGCCTGACCGTAGCCCGGATTCATTCCGGCAGGATTCACTGCCTGAGCGTAGCCCGGATTCATTCCGGCAGGATTCACTGCCTGACCGTAGCCCGGATTCATTGCCGCAGGATTCACTGCCTGACCGTAGCCCGGATTCATCCCCGGCGGATTCATGCCCCGGCCGTAAGCTCCCATCCCCTGGCCTGCAGGCTGCCCCTGGGCTGCTCCGGGATACTGCACTCCCATACCCATGTTCTGCGGCATGCCCGGTCCCATATTTTCCGTTGCCCGTATACCTGTCCTTGCCCCCGAGGGGACTCCGTTCCCGTAATGTCCGTCCATAAATATCTCCGTTCAAAATGCTCTGTTACCAGATGATCCCCGTTTTCCGGGGCAGTTCCTAATATACTACACTTTCCATTTTTCGTCTATGAGAAGAATTTACGAGCGGCCGAATAATTTCTTGACTTTTCTTTTTTAATGTGGTATCTTTTCATCTGGACGTCAGCGAAAGCCGAATGTCATGTGCGCGTAGCTCAGCTGGATAGAGCGTCTGGCTACGGACCAGAAGGTCGTGGGTTCGAATCCTGTCGCGCACGCGGAAAGGGTCATCTGAAGCAGATGATCCTTTTTCATTATCCCGGCAAAAAAATACTATCCTTTATCCGAAATCGTGGTAGAATACATATGGATATGGAGAGAACTGATAACAGGAAAAAAAACAGATGCCTTCCCGTACGGACAGCAATGCTGCCTTTCTTTTTGCTGTGTGCTTTCTTCCTGTCCGCCTGCGGCCGTGAGGTCTGCGATTTCTGCGGTGAGAATAAATTCTGCAAGGAATTCGATATCCTGGGAAAGACCCGCTTTATCTGCCGGGACTGCTTAAACGACCCCCGGATCGCCATCTCCGGTAATATGGTCCGCACTTATTCCGAGATGTACGAAAACGGCACTCTGGAATATCCCGAGGGCTCTCCTCTGCGTCCGGACAGCGGCACTCCCACACCCACGCCGGAAGTTTCGCCCGCTCTTCCCACACTCACACCCGATATCCATATAAATAATCCCGAGGCTCCCACGCCTTCTTCCGATACAGACGCTCCCGATGCGTCAACGCCCACGCCGACGGCCGCTCCTGCCTCCGGCAGCTTAAACGGCCAGGCCCTGATCGACAGGCTCAACGAATCCCTGGCCGCCGACAACTGCATACTGCTCGCCAAAAATGAGCAGGCAAAAGAATATAAGCTGTACACCGGCAATACGGATCTGAACATCACCTTCCGTCCCACTGCCGGCGCGGAAGGAAAAAGTGACAGTCTCGTGATCGAACTGGGCGAAAACGCCTCTTCTTCCGATTATGTGAAGGCCGTGATCCGCTCCATACTGGTCTATGCAAAAAGCTCGGATTACGACGGACTCGGACATGATATCTATAATCAGGTCATACAGAACGGAGAATTCCGTTATGACGGTGTAGTCTACCGCTCCTCCGTCCATACGGCGGATGAGATCGAAAAAGGCGCCGCTGTATCTGATTTTTCCATTACGCCCTGATCCTTTTGTGAATTTTTACCAAAAATCCCATCTTACAGCACTTTTTCGTAGTAAAAGAGAACAGTTTCTGATATAATAATCGTTGTGACATCTGTACAAAATGCACAGAGAAAACAGGAAAGGTGGTTAGTTCAATGGCACAAAACGCGTACTACAAAGAGATCATGGCTCTTCGCGGTCTGGACGAGTTCAAGGAAGTGATCGAAGCCTGGCAGCGGCTGAGCGAAAACGTGGAGAAATTTCACGCGAAATCAAAATTGATCCTCCCGAATCTCTTATGGGCTTCCGACAACGGCCTGGATCGGGAAAATCTGTTAAGCCTTTTGACAAATTTCATGTACAGCTCCGGCAATCTTCTGGAATTCTACGGCAATGTACGTTGCCTGGAATACTTCATGGATTATGTTCCCGCCGAAAAGGAATGCCACGAGATCGAAAAGATCGGTGAAAAGATCCGTGATGCTGCGGGCTTCCGTTCCGAATACCGCGGCCTGCTCTCCGTCGATGTGAGCGAGTGGACCGGCCATTTTGAAGATGCGCATTTCATCGATGTCATGAAATATCTTGCCACCATGGATGATGATATCACCTACATCTTCCAGATCCCGAATTACAACACGCAGGCTGTGGAACAGCTGACACAGCTTCTGGTGCTTTTCTTCCGCATCCAGCCGATCTCCATGAAGCTCCCGGATTCCACGGATCTCTGCAATTATATCTGTCAGGAGATCTCCGCTTTCGGTCTGAACCTCGACCCCGAAGCCGAGCAGATGATCGTCGCTTCCGTGAACCGTCTGCGTGAAGACCAGTATTTCGCCGGTTATGATATGCTCGACCGTCTGGCCGCAGATATCGTTTATTCCGTATATACTTCCACGCCTCCTTATGACGGAGTCGTGACCAAGGGCATGATCAGCGCCTTCGCACCAGATGCGATCTATGTGACCGAGCTGATCCAGAACAATGCCCGCGTATTTACGGCACAGTTCAATTATTAAAGAAGCCGCGCAGCGCCGGTGCCGTATAGCATAAGCTCAAGGCACAGACAGGCAGGCGGAATTATTCAGATATAAATATTTAATAAGAGGAGGACCTCCATGAGCAGCAGTCAGATCAAAAATACAAGATATAAGAGTAATATGGGTACGACCCGCTGGGCAACCATCGAAGAGATCCAGCAGTCCGCCACCCGCGTGGATATCGACGCTCCCGTCTATCCCATCGGCGGCGTTCCCATCATGAGCGACGGCCATACGGCCTATCTGGACGGCCGTGATACGCATACGCTGATCTTCGGTGCCACCGGTTCCAAGAAAACGCGTATCTTCTGTATGCCCACCCTGAACATGTTCATCCGTGCGGGCGAGTCTTTCGTCGTTACCGACCCCAAGGCAGAGCTTTATGTACGTACCGGCGGTTTCGCAAAGGAACACGGCTACAAAACCGTGGTGCTGAACTTCCGTGATATCGGTTACGGCGACATGTGGGATCCCCTGGCACTGCCTTACGAGTATTACCGCACCGGACGCCGCGATGAAGCCAACAACCTGGTCAACGACCTTGCGGCTACGCTTTCCGCCCGTCAGAAGGAAAACACCACCGACCTGCTCTATCCCCTGATGGCTGAGACCCTGCTGACCGCAAATATGTATCTGCTCTTTGAAGCAGCCGCTGCGGAAAACGCAGTGAATATGCGTTCGCTGACTGCCCTCTGTTCACAGGCCGCTCTGGAATCCTTAAAGACCCTGGCCGGTAAGATGAGCACCCAGAATACCATCGGTATGCTGTTCAAGGGTACGCTGCTGGGTGAAAACGAAAAGACCATCGCTTCCATCATGAGCGTGCTTTACGGTATGGTCTCCATCTTCAACCTGAACAAGCGTCTGACCGACATGCTCTGCCACAACACTTTCGACATCCGTATGTTCGGCCATGAAAAGACCGCCGTTTACGTCATCGTCCCCGATGAAAAGACCACCTGCCACTTCCTGGTGACCATGTTCATCAAGCAGGTATACGAGATCCTGATCGGTGAGGCACAGCGTCAGGCTACGCTTTCCCTTCCGGTCCGTGTGAACTTCGTTCTGGACGAGTTCTGTAACATCCCGAAGGTTCCGGATATGCCTTCCATGATATCCGCAGCCCGAAGCCGTAACATGCGTTTCTATCTGGTCGTTCAGTCCCTGCACCAGTTAAAGGGCCGCTACGGCGAGGATGCCGATACCATCAAAGGTAACTGTGACAACTGGATCTTCCTGACCAGCCGCGAGCGCGACCTCCTGAACGAGATGAGCTTCCTCTGCGGCGAGATCGATGCCTGGGGTCCGGGCGGTGCGGAAAAGAGAAAACTGATCTCTGTCACCGAGCTGCAGCGCTTCAGTAAGGAACGGGGCGAATGCCTGATCCTTCACGGACGTGAGTATCCTTTCATCACCTATATGGCGGATATCGACCAGTATCCTGCCTTCTCAAACTACAAGGTTGTGCCGATCCCGCCCATCGAGATCCCGCACCCGCCCACCTTCGACGTCATCAAATTCACGACCAAGTTCGCGTTCATCGCCGACGGTGTACCTTTCTCCAATCCGGACTAAACGAAAGCAAAGAAAAATCAAAAAGATCAGCGGTTTCAAAGCCGCTGATCTTTTTTTGTCTGTCTCGATTTATCGATATCACCCGCGGGATCCGCTCCCGTATACTCCCGGTGTCCGCTCTCCCTGCTCCCCTTTTCCGGGGTGATCTTTAAACTATTTCTCGGCCTTCTCCTCTTCGTCTTCCGCCCAGATCCTGCGGTTTAAGGCCTCATCCCTGGCACCGATCATATCCAGCACGGCTTTCGCCTTCTGCTGCTCCTCGATGGCCTTGTTTTCGTCCTTGATCAGAAGCTCCAGGCTGCCGGAGATGGTATCGATATTGTTGCGGAATTCTTCCACCATCTGCGCCGTACGCTGCTGCGCCACCTTGATCACTTCTTCCTTGTAGGCGATGAACTGTTCCACGGTCTGCGCATTGAAGGCACGCTCCAGATCGCGCTTATAGGCTTTCTTATCCATCGTATTAAAGATCAGGATGGCCTTCTGCTCATTGATGTAGTCATTCATCTTCAGGGCCACGATCTCCGAAGGCGGGATCTCGGTATCCGAAATATTGGCGATCCTGCGGATCAGTTCTTCATCGATACCTTTATATTCCTTGATCTTCTTGATGATGATGCTCTTCAGCTCCTGCACCTGCGAATTCAGGATATTACCGCGTATGCGCTTGTAATAATCATCGATCTCCTGCAGATAGCGGTTCAGCTCGCTGATGATGATCGTATTCTTTTTCTCAAAGATCTCCGGCTTCAGCGCGATCCATTGCATCTTATCCGCCTGGCGGCTGGCCAGTTCCTGACGCTTCTCGATCTCCTTGACCAGATCCTTGATCTCTTCCACCTGGGTCTCAAGGGAATCGTCGGTGATCCTCGCCACAAACTCTTCGTGGGCATTCTCGATATCCTGGACCATGCTGGTCTTCATGATCTCGATGTTCTTTTCAATATGTTCCTTGGAAAGACGCGCCTGGTTTTCGATCGCCTGATAGTCGACACGCACAAAATCGATCAGGCCTTCGATCCCGTCATACAGTCCCTTTGCCTTCACGGCCAGGGCATATTTCTGCGCATATTTGATGATCTCCTGCTCTATGGCGTACATACCGGAATTCACATAGATCCTGCGCACCACGCCTTCCAGGGAATCGTCACAGTTTGCCGCTGCCTTCTCGCAGTCCGAGATCAGCTGCTTGGTCTCGAAATCCGCATCGGAAAGCTTATCATAGCGGTAAAATACGCCGCTGTCCGAGGAGATATCGGTCGGTTTCGACGTGAAAGGATCGCGGGTCGGCTCATTATTGATCTCGTTCTTGTGGTTTGCCAGCCAGGTACGCTCGTCCTCCAGATCCACGTTGCTCTCGATCGCCTTGCTGATATAGGCAGCCTTGGAAGAGGCAAAGAAAAGCCTTGCACCGGCCAGATCGATCTCCATATCTTCCTCGCCGTAGATCTTGTCTTCTTCCTTCAGGCTCACCAGCACCTTTTTATTCCGGAGGAGCTTCAGATCCTTGCTGGACTTGGTGTCGGCCTGGTTGATCACATGGAAGGAACGGTCCAGATCGATGGATACGCCGTTCTCATTCTTTTTGCTGTCGCGGAAACCGCCGATCAGCTTGTACAGAACGGAATTACCGGTACCTTCCATCTTGGTCGGCTCATAGATCACGATCAGGATGGAATTGGTCTGCTGCTGCAGTGCTTCCTTGAGGATCAGAAGATGCTCGCTGGAATTGGAATCCGTTCCCGGCGTATCAAAGAAGGTGAAATTGATATTCCGGCACATGGGAATGGGATAGCCCACTTCGATGATGCCGTTCACATAGCCCGAACCGTCTTTCTGCTCATGGTTGGGCACGTCGTTCAGTTTTTTCAGTATCCTGCAGAGCTGTTCATGCTGCTTCAGTCCCAGCTCGGCTGCCGCCGTTGCCTCGATGGCCAGCTGTTTGCGGATATGCTCTTCCGAGGTACCGATGCCGCGCAGCACTTCAAACTGACCGATGGCATCATTCCAGAGCACCTGGACAAAATCCGGGCGTGTATCCCTGGTGGTATGTACGCTGAACGCCACACGAGGAATGGACTCGTTACGGATCTTGAACATCTTTGCCGTTTCGGAATTGATGCTCTCGGGAAGGATGCGCTTACCGATGATCGCATTGATGAAGGTGGACTTTCCGGCCGAATAGGTACCTACCAGACAGAGGTTCACCTCGTTGCTGTTCAGGGCTTCCTTCCGCTCCTCAAACTGTCCGCGGCGTTTGTGGAACATCTGCTTGGTCTCGTTATTGGTCAGCTGCTGGTCAAACTGCTCGATCGTCTCGTCGCAGAATTCCAGGATCTGCTCGTAGATCTCGTCCACGCTGGGAAGCTCGATATAATCCACGATCTTGAAGATCTGCTTCCCTTTTGTGTCATTATAATCCTGGATCTTCTTCTGAAGATCCTCATAATCGATCTTGGTCCCTTTAAATGTGAGATTTACATTATCCTTGGCGAACTGCTCCCAGATATCGTCGAAGAAACGGCTGCCCTGATTCTGCAGAAGGAATTCGGTCCCGGGCCCGTATTTCTGAAGCCTCGGGCACTCCTCATAAGGGATCTCGACAAAAGCCCCCTTAAACCGTCCGCAAAAACGTATCTCCTTCTTCACAGGATGATACATGACCATCAGTTCCTTCATTGCAGCGTAACCTCCATCCTTTTGGCGTCCGATTCTATAGCATAACAGGCCGGCAAAAAAAGCCGGACACATTGTAAAACACAATTTCACAGACCATTATATCGAAAAGCCCGTCAAAATACAAGTATTTGTATATATAATATTATAAAAACGCAATATTATGTTACCCTCTGCCATCTTCCGACGGCAGCCGGGCAACAGATCATTCCTTATTATCCCGGATCACGGTGATGAAAGCCGCGGCGTCCCTATGCATCCGCGTCAATCCATCGCGGCCGCCGTCTTCAGCGCCACTTCCATCATCTGGGTAAAGCTGTTCTGCCGTTCCTCTGCCGACAGTGCCTCCCCGCTCAGGATATGGTCCGATACGGTAAACATTCCCAGAGCGCGCTTCCCTGCTTTGGCGGCGTTCATATAAAGCCCCGCCGTCTCCATCTCGATCGCCAGCACGCCCATGGCGATCCAGCGTTCGTTGGCATCTTCCTGAGCATCGTAGAAGGTGTCGGAAGAAAGGATATTTCCCACATGATAGGAGGCCTTCAGCGTTTCCGCCTGAGCGACCGCCGTCTTTAAGAGCGTATAATCCGCCACCGGTGCAAAGGTCCCGGGCAGCTCAAACTGGCGGGCGTAATTGGAATTTGTGGAGGCACCCATGGCAAAGACCAGGTCGCGTACCTTCACATCATTGTTGATGGAGCCGGCGGATCCGATCCGGATGATATTTTCCACACCGAAGATATTGAAAAGCTCCCAGCTGTAGATCCCGATGGAAGGGATCCCCATGCCGCTGGCCATCACCGTGACCCTGTGGCCGTCGTACGTTCCGGTATAGCCCTGTATGCCGCGTACATTATTGATCAGCTTTGCTTCCGTAAGGAAGTTCTCCGCAATAAACTTCGAGCGTAAGGGATCCCCGGGCATCAGCACGGTCTTTGCAAAATCTTCGGGACTTGCCGCGATATGCGGCGTAGGGTAAGCTGCCATCTTTTTCTCCTCCTGCTTACAGACATGAAATGATCAGTTCCAGACACTTGTCGATCCCGAGCTTTCCGGTATTGAGACACAGGTCATAATACCGGCTGTCTCCCCACTCGTGATCGGAATAGTAATTGTAATATGCCGCACGGTCCTTATCCCCGCGCAGGCACAGCGACTCCGCCTCCCGGCGCGTCACCCCGTTCCTTTCCATGATCCTCCCGGTGCGGAAATCCATATCCGCATGAAGGAAGATGTGGAGCGCATCCTTATGATCCGCCAGCACGTAATCCGCGCAGCGTCCCAGAAAGATCCCCGGCCCCTCCTCCGCCAGCTTCCGCATCGTATTGAACTGGGCCAGATACAGTTCCAGAGCCAGCGGTTTCTGATAGGCCCCGTAGCCTGAAATGCCCATGGCCAGAGCATACAGAAAGCTGTTGGTCGGCTTTTCATCATGCCGTTCAAAGATCTCCCGGCTGTAGCCGCTCTTTTTTGCCGCCTCATCCAGCAGGGCACGGTCATAAAACGGGATCCCCAGCTTTTCCGAGAGTTTCCGGCCGATCTCCCGGCCACCGCTTCCCAGCTGACGTCCGATGGTGATGATCTGCTTTTCTTTCATAACGTAAGCCCCCTTTCCTCAATATTATCAGGAAATACCGGCCGCCGGCATAAGGTTCCGCAAGCCCGGCCTCCATGTTCAGTATATCAAAAACGTCAAAAAAAAGATAGACAAAAGCTCTTTTTTGGTGTAATATATCCGTAGTGCTTTGTAACAGGCAGACTATGTATTAAAGAGGTGTATTGGATATGGCAAAGATACTGGTAGTGGATGATGCGGCGTTCATGCGCATGATGATCAAGGACATCCTGACGAAGAACGGGTACGAAGTAGCCGGTGAAGCGGAAAACGGTGCGGTCGCAGTTTCCAAATACAGCGAGTTAAAGCCAGACCTGGTACTGATGGATATCACGATGCCCGAAAAGGATGGTATCCAGGCTCTGAAGGATATCAAAGCAAATGACGGCGGTGCAAAGGTGATCATGTGCTCCGCTATGGGGCAGCAGGCCATGGTCATCGAGGCGATCCAGTCCGGTGCAAAGGATTTCATCGTGAAGCCTTTCCAGGCTGATCGTGTTATCGAAGCCGTAAAAAAAGTTGTAGGCTGATCGGAAAAAGAAGCAAAAGCCCCGCCTGACGGCGGGGCTCTTTTTTTATCCTCTTATCTTCCGATCCTCTCCATGATCTTTTCGGTCTCGAAAAGGATACGTTCCTCATCCATCGTAAGTACCTTTCCGTTTTCCATGGTCACTTCGCCGTCGATGATCATGCTCTCGCACTCCGATCCGTTGGCTGAATAGGAAAAAGCGGCCACAGGGTTGTTACGCGGCCACATGGACGGGCATTTCTGCTTAAAGATCGCCAGATCCGCCTTCTTTCCCACTTCGATCGCCCCGATCTCCGCCTCCAGGCCGAGCGCTTTTGCACCGTTGACCGTTGCCATACGGAAGACTTCCTCTGCGCTCACACACTGCGGATCGAGATGTGTCCCCTTGTGGATCAGAGCCAGCAGGCTCATCTCATGGATCAGGTTCAGCGAATTGTTGCTCGCAGCTCCGTCCGTTCCCACGCACACATTGATACCGCGCTTCAGCATCTCCGGGACCGGAGCAAAACCGTTCCCCAGCTTCATATTGCTTGCCGGATTCGTGACTACACTCACATCATGTTTCTTCAGGATGTCCATATCCTTATCATCGATCTGTACACAGTGTGCCGCGATGAAGGGCAGTTCAAACAGGCCTGTCCGTTCGGCGAGTTCTATGGGCGAGCAGCCGTAATCCTTTCTGCAGTTCTCGATCTCGGTTCTGCTCTCGGAAAGATGCATGTGGATCCCCATGCCGTTCTTCTTTGCCTCTTCCGCTACGATACGGAGGAAGGCCTCATCACAGGTATAGGGCGCATGAGGCCCCAGGCGGAAGCTCAGGCGGTCGCAGTCCGCAAATGCATCCCGCTCCTCATAGGCCTGGTGCAGACGGCTCTGCCCCGCTTCATCGTTACCGCTGCCCACCAGCCCGCGGCAGATCACCGCACGCATGCCGCTCTCTTTCACGGCCTTTGTGGTCTGGCAGATGTTCATCTGCATATCGTTAAAGCAGCTGGTACCGCTCTTCATCATCTCCAGGATCGCCAGACATGCTCCCCAATAGGCATCCTCATCCGTCATCTTCTGCTCGATGGGATCGACACGGCCGAAGAGCCAGTCCATGAACGCCAGATCATCAGCCACATTGCGCATAAAGGACATATAGGAATGCGTATGGCAGTTGATCAGCCCCGGCGTAAGGATACGGTCCGTCCCGTCTATGGTCTTTTCCGCTGCGAAGCCTTCCGGAGCCTTCCCGATGGCTGCGATCTTATTTCCCTGTATGTAAACATCCGTCTTTTCGAGTTTCGCATCCCCGCTTTCCCGGGGACGGATCGCCAGGATATTCTTTATCTCAATATTCATTGCATCTGCTCCCTTATATCTGTTTTGTTCCTGTATAGATCCGGGTCCTGCACTTGCCGCATGGCTGCGGGCCGGTACGCGGATCAGCAGGCTTGTTCCTTCTTCACTTAAGGAACTGCACGCTTTCTTTCTATCAGCCCTCTTTCCCGTACAGATACTCTCTCTGCTCCGGTGTGAGCACGTCGATCTCCTTGCCAAGGAAGGCCAGTTTCCTTACCGCCACTTCGCGGTCGACCTCCTCAGGCACGTCGATGAGCTTCTCTTTCAGCTCTGCGCCGTGTTCCACAAGATATTTTGCGGAAAGCGCCTGGATCGCAAAGCTCATATCCATGATCTCGGCCGGATGTCCGTCACCGCAGGCCAGATTCACAAGCCTTCCCTCCCCGAGCACTGCAAGCGTGCGTCCGTTCTCCAGGGTATAACCCGTAATGTTCTTCCGGAGCTCTGCGGCATTCTTTGCCATCTTCTTAAGCCCGGCCATGTCGATCTCGCAGTCAAAATGGCCGGCGTTGCAGAGGATCGCACCGTCCTTCATCTCGAGGAAATCCTCCTCATCGATGACCTTATCGCAGCCGGTAACGGTCACAAAGAAATCGCCGAGGGCTGCCGCCTTCTTCATCGGCATCACTTCAAACCCGTCCATGACAGCTTCAATGGCTTTCACCGGATCGATCTCGGTCACGATCACCTTTGCTCCCAATCCTTTGGCCCGCATTGCCACGCCCTTACCGCACCAGCCGTAACCGGCCACGACCACGGTCTTTCCGGCTACGATCAGATTGGTCGTACGGTTGATCCCGTCCCATACCGACTGTCCGGTTCCGTAACGGTTATCGAAGAAATGCTTGCACTGCGCATTATTGACCTTTACCATCGGGAAGAGCAGGCTGCCCTCACGGTTCATGGTCTCCAGCCGCAGGATCCCCGTCGTGGTCTCCTCACAGCCGCCGATCACCTCCGCGATCAGATCCTTATATTCCGTGTGCATCATGTGTACCAGGTCGCCGCCGTCGTCAATGATGATATTCGGCCCCACCTTCAGCACCGCACGTATATGGGCATCGTATTCTTCCGGCGTGCTGCCGTACCAGGCATGGACCTCCAGGCCGTCCGCCACCAGTGCCGCTGCCACATCATCCTGCGTGGACAGCGGATTGGAGCCGGTCACATACATCTCGGCACCGCCTGCCGCCAGCACCTTGCACAGATAAGCCGTCTTTGCTTCCAGATGCACGGAAAGTGCCACCTTTTTCCCCGCAAAAGGCTCTGTTTTCGAAAAATCCTCCTCCAGCGTACGCAGAAGATCGCAGTGGTTTTTGACCCAGGCGATCTTTAATGCCCCGGAGGGCGCCAGCGCAATGTCCCTGATCTCACTTCCCATATCCTTTATCCTCCTGTAACTCTACTGCCGCAGCAGTCTCTCTTATGCCCGTATGCCTCTCCGGCACCGTTCTTCACTTACTGTTAAGCCCCGGGCCACGCAGCTGCTGCGTGGCTGCGGACCGATACTTTGACCGGCAGGCCTCATAACTTATCCCGTTCCTGCTTCCTTATCCGGATTTCCATCGTATCAAAGGGCGTATCCGCATACACCTGAATATTATATAATAAGCTCCCGCTTCTTTCCACCGGAAATTTGATCTTACTGTTCGGACCCGGACCACGCACCTGCTGTCTGCGCTGTTGCTTTCAGCTACGTATTATCGGGACCGGCAGGCCTGCCATATGCGTACAGCCTCTGCTTTTTCAGGCTCCGATCATATCCACGCCAAAAAAGAGGAGCAAAGCATTCGCCAGCAGGAAATGCAGGAAAAAAAGCCCGATCAGGACATAGAACTGCCACGCCTTGATCCGATAGCGTTTCAAACGGCCTTTTGAGATCTTTTCCACAAGAAAAGACAGGAACCAGATCCAGCAGAGAAAAGCCATATACAGTACCGCCGGATGTTTCAGAACGCTCTGAAGCGGCTGTCCCATCAGGAAAATCCGGAAAGAACGTGTTCCTCCACAGGCCGGACAGTAATAACCGGTCAGGGAACGGAACACACAGCCTCCCGGCGGCGTAAGAACTGCCGGCATGAAATCTTCCGCAAGCTCCACGCGCAGAAAACTCACGGCGATGATAAATACAATAAAATACAGGGCGACTCCCAAAAGCCGCCCCGTCAATTCTCTTTTTGATCCGTGTTCTTTCTTCATCAGGGTATGTTCATTAAATTCCGGAACGAGTTAAATGCACTGCCGTATACCGAGCAGGAGTACACCATGATACAGCCGAGGATCAAAAGCGCCACGCCCGAACATACCACGCCTGCGATCGCCATGCCCTTCCCGTTATCGGATTTGATCCCGATGATACCGAGGATCAGGCTGATGGCTGACAGAGGTCCGGAAATGTACCAGCAGCAACAGGTCACAAGCGCCAGGATACCAAGAACCATGGATGCGATCCCCAGCCCCATCCCCTGATTGTTCGCCTGCATCATGGACATGTAAGGATCCTGATATCCGTAATACATATCCCCCATGGGCTGCTGATAAGGCGGTATCTGCTGATATCCCATCCCCGGTCCGAACCCGGGACCGCCCTGAGCATAAGCCCCGCCGCTCTGCACCGGCTCAACCGGCTGCGGAACCGCTCCTCCATACTGGGGGGCCTGCCCGCCATACGGCGAAAACATGGGATCTCCGTTGGGCATCATCCCTCCAAACTGCGGTCCGGCTCCTCCGAACGGCGAAGCTCCGCCCATCGGCGCCATCCCTCCGGGCTGCATAGGAGCTCCGGGCTGGACAGGTCCTCCCATCGACATCGCCCCTGCGGGCTGGGACACTCCGTTCACCGGCACGGCTCCCATAGGCTGGGATACTCCGTTTACCGGTCCCGCTCCCATAGACTGGGCTGATCCGTTCACCGGCGCAGTTCCCACAGGCCGGGACACTCCGTTCACCGGTCCCGCAGCTGCAGGCTGCGAAGGACCACTCTGCTCCGTGCCGGTACTGCCGGCCGACGGCGACGGTCCCAGTGCCTTCGGTGCTTCCGCCGCCGGAGCCGGTGCCGCCTGATACAGAGGCTTACCGAAATCGATCCTCTTGAAAGGGTCTTTTTCCTCCTCAGCTTTTTTCGTCACTGAGCTGTCCCCCGCAGCATTTTCCGCAGTCGCTGTCATAGCTGCAGGCTCTCCGCCCGTTATGGGATCATTTACGGAACTGCCGCTCTTTTCCCCAGCTTCACTTACGGCATCTGCTCCCTTTTCCGCAGCTTCCGCCGCAGCACTTTCCGCCAGCTCCGCTCCGGCCGTCAGGATGCCGGCCGTGCCTTTCGGCTCGTCATCCTTTTGATCCGTTCCCTGACCAAAAAAGTTATCGTTCATCTCTCTCTCCTTAAATCATGCGGTATACTTCCACATACAGGAACAGTATCAATCTAACATAGCATTATGCAAAAGTCAAATCCCCCGGAAATGCACTGTTTACATAAAAGGAAGAAAATGGTAATATGTATCTCGTTATGAAAAAGCTGATCCGCAGATTTCTGATATGGCTTGCTCTTACTCTTCTGCTGCTCGCGGTCGGGGGAGCGTTATTTTTGTATTTTATTTACAAAGGGCCGTCACCCCACTACCGTGATCACTTTGTAAGGGAAGCTGTCGAAAACGGTACCGACGGTCTGCTGGTAAAACCTTTTCTCGACAGCGACGAGATCGATTCGATCCTGAACGACAATAATGGATAAGAAAACAGACGAAGAACTGAATAAGGAAAAAACTACCGGTGAGCTCTCCGTTGAAACAGCAGAAGCCGAGGCTGCGCAGCCGGAGGATGAAGCCTTCGATGAATCGGACTACGATGCGATCCTGAACGATGGCTGGGCCGATGATGTAGAGCTCCATTATCCGGAGCCCGCTCCCGATGGCGATGAGGATGCGGATACCGAAAGCGACAGCGCTTCCGCAAAGGATCTTCCGTCTGCCCGGAGTTCCAAAAAGGGACACGAGGCCCCGGAGAAAGACCGCCCGGCTGCATCGGGCCGGTCCCACGTGAAGAAACACGGCTTCCGTCTTTTTATGCTGCTCTGGCTCGGTTCCCTTATCGTATTACTCACTTTTGCGCTGAGCTATTTTTATGATTTTCTGACTCACTATGAAGAAAGCTACCCTTCCTCGCTTCCGGAGCGTGAGATGGACCGCATCATCGAACTGCTTGCAAGCTCGGATATGGATGATATCTACCGTCTTGCTACCACGCCTCCTCCCGTTGCCGAAGGACGGACGGAAAATGACACAAAAAAGGCTCTGATGCATCTTTTGAATGATCAAAGCCTTTGCTATCGCGTGCTTACGGTGAGCGAACGCCATCAGCGTGATTATGAGATCCTGGTACAGGATAAAGCCATCGGGAAAGCCACACTGGTCATCTCGCCGGTTGATACCCTCGAATATGGACTGCCGCTCTGGTATCTTTCCTCGCTGGAATTCTATGCGGTCGAGACTCCCGACAGCGAAGAAGAATAATTCCTTATTCCGCCGCCCACTCCCTGATCAGCATGATCAGTATCTCAATCGTCTTCTCCATCTCTTCCACGCAGAGATATTCGTGTTTTCCGTGAAAATTCCCGCCGCCGGTACACAGATTCGGACAGGGCAGCCCCAGAAAGCTCAGCCTTGAGCCGTCCGTCCCTCCCCGGATCGGGGTCACAAGCGGCTCCACGCCGCATTTCTTCATGGCGCTCACCGCTTTCCCCATCACTTCGGGATGCGGATCCAGCCGTTCTTTCATATTGTAATACTGATCGTTCATCTCGGGGAAGAGCACGCCGCCGCCATAGGCTTCATCCGTTTCCTTTACGAGTCCGGCGAACAGTTCCTTACGTTCTTCGAAACGCTGCCGGTCGTGATCCCGGATGATGTATTCCGAAACAGCGCTCTCCACGCCGCCGTTCAGCGAATTCAGATGGAAAAAGCCCTCCCGATCCCTCGTATGTTCCGGCCGTTCCTTCTTCGGCAGCTTTTCATGGAATTCCGAAAGCAGCTGCACCGCATTGATCATCTTTCCGTATGCGTCGCCGGTATGCGTGCTGCGCCCCTTTGCCGTAAGCCGCACGCCGGCGGCGTTGAAGGTCTCGCCCGAAAGGTCGCCGAGACGACCGCCGTCCACGGTATAGGCGTAATGCGCTCCGAAACCGGACAGATCAAAATGATCCACGCCGCGTCCCGTTTCCTCTTCGGCCGTAAAAGCGATACAGATCGTACCGTGCTTTTCCCCGGGATGTTCCGCAAAATACTTCACGCATTCCATGATCTCGCAGACGCCGGATTTATCGTCACTGCCCAGAAGCGTGGTCCCATCCGTCACGATCACTGTCTTTCCCTTCAGATCGAGCATCTCCGGGAAATCTTCCATGCGTGTCACGATCCCCAGTTCCTCATTCAGGACGATATCCTTTCCGTCGAAATCTTCGATGATGCGCGGCCGTACATCCTTACCGCTCATGGCTTCGGAGGTATCGACGTGCGCGATCAGCCCGATGGCAGGGATCGTCCGCTCCGGGCAGTTGGACGGCAGGCTCGCATAAACACAGCCGTACTTTTCATCCTGCCGCACATCTGGAAGCCCCATCTCCCTGAGCTGCTCCCGCAGATGATCCAGCAGCGCCCGCTGCCCCGGCGTGCTCGGATAAGCGTCGACCGAGCTGTCCGACATCGTGTCATAATTTACATAATCCAGAAAGCGTTCTACCGCCGTCATGCCTCTTCCTCCTGATATTTCAGATGCAGATCGGAATAGGCATCCAGCTCGCCCACGCACTGATTCGCATCCCTGCCGTAAACACGGCAGCCTCTGTGCGACACTTTCTCCGCCTCTTTCTGTTCCGCGTCATATTCCACGCTCATCCGCACCGTACCGCCTTCCACCTCTGCGTCCAGCCGCGAAAGCACGCTCTCGATCAAAGCCTGATCTATCTCTTCCATATCCAACCTCCATTGAAGACACGGGGACGGTCCTTCTGTCCTCATCCCTGATAAAAAGAGCGGGGCTCTCCCTGTGACCTGTTCACAGGGATCCTCCCGCTTTATTCTGAGTTTTTACTTCTTTTTTGCTGTACTGCCGGCTGCCGGCGTCTCCAGCCATTTATACAGGAAAGCGCCGATAGCTGCGCCAAGGAAAGGTCCGACGATAAAGGCCACCACATCCGAGATCCCCTTCGTGTTTCCGTTGATCGCCGCTACGATCGCCGGGCCGAGGGATCTGGCCGGGTTGACAGATGTACCGGTGATGCCGATGGATACGATATGCAGTCCCACCAGCGTAAGACCGATGATCAGGCCGCCAAAGGAGCCGTGGCTCTGCTTTTTGGAAGTAACGCCCAGAATAGTCACGATAAAGAGGCAGGTCGTGATGACCTCCACCAGCACCGCCACAAGAGTCGGCGAAGAAGCCGCGGCGGGAACGCCGTTGCAGGCAAATCCGCCCGTCATATCCTTCAGTCCGCCCAGGCTGAAGATGCAGGCCAGTACTCCCGAGCCCGTCGTAGCCCCCAGCAGCTGCGCCACGATATAGCCGCCAAGATCCGCTGCACTCATGCCGCCATTAATAAAAACGGCCAGTGATACCGCAGGGTTGACATGCCCTCCGGAAATGTTGCCAAAACCGTACGCCATCGCTACGATCGCAAGGCCGAAAGCCAGCGCCGTGAGCAGATAGCCGCTCCCGTTTGCCGAATCGCAGCCTACAAGCATGGCTGTCCCGCAGCCCATGAATACCAGGGTAAACGTTCCGAAAAATTCCGCTGCATACTTCTTCATCACAAATCCCTCCTCTTTTCTGCCGTTAGTGTTGGCCGGGAATATACCCGCACCCTCATTATACCTTCCGCCAAAGTGGGCGTCAATGAGGACAGAAGGACCGTCCCCTTGTCTTCATAATTCAAATAATGTTCACTACCGCCAAATGGAGGTAATTTGCCTATTTTGATCCTTTTGAAATAAAAAAGCCCCCGAACCATACGTTCAAGGGCTAAAACCGTGCGGGTGGCCGGACTTGAACCGGCACGGGATCGCTCCCGAGGGATTTTAAGTCCCTTGTGTCTGCCTATTCCACCACACCCGCAAACATTGAGAGTATATCACAAACAAAACCAGAATTCAAATCTTTTCCCGCTCTTCTTTTTCGTGGCTTCGCCGCAGGCTGTTCTTCAGCCGTATCTTCCGGTCCAGAACGGGAAGTTCCTTGAGAAGCTTGATCGCCGCCCTTCCGAAGACGAAGATGAAGGGCAGATGCACGACCATGAGCAGGGCATATTGGGCGATCTTTGCCGGCTCAAGCGATTCGATCTGTCCCTGCTTCACCAGCATGGAGATCAGCGCGATCAGGATCCCGCAGAAGACCAGTGCAAAGAACAGGAATATCAGCCCCATGTTCAGGCAGTGCGTCCGCTGCCCCGCCCTGTCCGAAAAATCCTCCGGCCGCGGTCCGTCTTCATAACTCTTCCGCCAGACATAACAGTTGAGGCAGCTCCCCATCAGCTCCCAGCCTTCCTCCGTCAGCTTCTTCATATAGCTGTGCTTGTTAATTGTCGGGCAATCTACCACGTATTTCAGTTTTTCGGGTTTTTCCTCAATGAAACGGAAAGAAAAAACAGACCCTTGTCCCAGCGGACAGAGCCGAAGGCCTTCCGAATTCTTTTCCTCCAGATAGTTTTCCAGATCCGAGGGCACCACATGCTTCAGTGCAGCAAATAGGCTTCTCCGTAACCCCATACCTTCCTCCGTCGGTAATGAACGTACGTGTATCGCATCCGTAATAAAAGGATCCTCTCCCCACCGCCCTGCAGTCACGCAGCGGATGCGCGGCTGCAGGGCAAAAAAAAAAATCATATATATAATAACATATCCGCGCTTCCTTCACAAGTGCCAGCTCTCCGCTTCCCGGTCTGACCGCTTATCCCTGTACGATCATCCCCCTTCTGTGGACCGGCCCCATCCGGAGCTGTGGCCGGGTCCCGGCCCCGGAAGAACGCTTTACAGACATGCAGACAGGTTTCATCACGGATCGGTACCGAGATCGGAAGATACATCGCTTTACAGCCTGACGTATTCACGCTATACTGAACAGGAGGGGAAATAAAAGAACGGAGGACCGTTGCATGATCCGTGCAGAACATCTCAGCATGGTCTACGGAAAGGATTTCAAGGCCGTAGACGATCTTTCCTTTTCCATCGGTGCCGGCGAGATCGTCGGCTTTGCGGGGCCCAACGGTGCCGGCAAGACCACAGTCATCAAGATGCTGACCGGGATCCTGAAACCCAGCGAGGGCAATGCCTTCATCAACGGCCACGATATCCGTAAGGAGCCCCTGGAAGCCAAGACTTCCTTTGCCTATGTTTCCGACAATCCGGATGTGCTCTTGCAACTGCGCGGCATCGAATATATCAATTTCATCGCAGATCTCTACAAAGTCCCCGCCGAAGTACGCAAGAAGCGCGTTCCCGATCTGGCCGAACGTTTCGGCATCCTGGATTCGCTTGACAGCAAGTTGAAAGAGTATTCCCACGGAATGCGGCAAAAACTCATGATCATCGCCGCCCTGACCCACGATCCCCCGGCCTGGATCCTCGACGAGCCCATGACCGGCCTGGATCCTTCCGCCGCCTATGAGCTGAAACAGCTGATGCGGGAGCACGCCGCCAAAGGCAACTGCGTGCTCTTTTCCACCCATGTGCTGGAAGTGGCGGAAAAGCTCTGTGATCATATCATGATCATCAATCATGGCCGCTGCCTCTATCAGGGCACGGTAGAAGAACTCTCCGCTGCCCACCCCGGCCATGACCTGGAAGATATCTTCCTCGAGATGACCGGCTACAAAGGCGCCGCTTCCGACACCGCGGAGGAGCTGAAATGAGTCCCGTAACACTCCTCTACAAGGTCTTTCATAAGAACTTCGAGATGCCGCTGCCGAAAAAGGGCGTCAAGCACAGTCTCTACACTTCGCTGGGTCTCATCGCTGTCTTTTGCATCATGCTGCCCTGCTGCATCATCACGGGATATCTGAGCTACGTCATGTCCCTGGCCATGATGGTCGAAGGCGGAAGCGCCGGCGGCATCATCTCCGAGCTGCATATCATCGCCGCTTTTTCCATGGTTCTCGGCATGCCCGTGATCTTTAATGTGCTGTTCTTTTCGTCCGACCGGGAACACCTGAGCACTCTTCCCATCAAAAGCTGGCAGCTTCTGGCCGCCCGTTTCCGGCATACCTTCGTTGCGGAGAGCGTCATGGAATTCCTGCTGCTCTTTTCCATCTTCTGCGGCTTTTTCGTCGCCGCATTTGAAAACGGCGGTGCTGCGCAGGCCCTGCATCCCGTTTCCCTCATCGCCGCCCTCATCGGCACGGCAACCACGCCCCTGCTCCCGCTGGTCTACTGCGCGGTCCTTTCCCTGATCCTGATGGCCGTATTGAAAAAGGTGCGCAGCGCAAAGACCTTCTATCTCAGCTCCACGGTCCTGCTCATCTTTTTTATCGCCCTTTTTGTCTATGCCTTTAAGGATATGGGCGGCATCACCATGGAAAACTATGTCAGCTCCATGGCAGATGAGAGCAATTTTTTCTTAAGGATCTGCAACGTCATCTTTTTCACGACGCCCCTGCTCTGCCGCGCGGTATCGGATCACAGCCTTCTCATGCTGCTTTTGTACTGCGCCGGAAATATCGCCGCCCTGGCGCTGATGCTCTTTCTGGGCCGTCTCCTCTACCGCGAGGGCCTCTATACCGCCGCGGCACTGGGCGGCAGCAAAAAAAGCTCCTCAAGGGAGCTTCTGAACCGAAAGCTGAAGCAAAGCCCCGCTCCCCTTTCCTGCTTTTGCAAAGAATGCCGCATCCTCCTCCGCACCAGGGCCTACGCCTCCAACTGCGTATTCATCAATTTCCTCTGGCCGGTTGGGCTGCTCGTATTTTTCCGCATCACGGAGGAAAACGAGACCATACAGAGCTTCTTAAACTATTGCCGGGAGGGCAACGAAAGAGCCCGCCTCATCCTCTTTATGGTGATGATCCTGATCTCCTTCATCGCCCCGGCCATGAACAGCCTGGCAGCCACCGCCTTTACGAGGGAAGGCTCCCATGTGGACATGGTCAATTACATCCCGCTTTCGCACCGTACGCAGCTCCTTGTAAAAGGAGCCGTCAGCGTACTGCTCACGGCTCCCTTCCTCATCCTTTCGGTCATCGTCCTTGCCCTCTGCACGGGACTTACGCTTTTGGATGCTATTCTTTACTGTTTTCTCTCGCTGGCCGCCCTGATCCTGGTCACGATCCTCGGGCTCGGGCTCGACAGTGCTTCCCCGCATACCCTGTGGTCGGATGAATACAGCGCCCTTCGCGGCAATCTGAACAGCTTTTTCAACATGGCGGCGATGCTGGTGACCGGCCTGCTCTTTGGCGGTCTGGCCTTCCTGCTCTACGAGATCGCCGGCCTGCCGCTCTCCCTGGTCCGGCTCATCATCCTCATCCTTCTGCCGCTTCTCGACCTGCTCGCCTGGCTGAAAGGCCGGAAGCTGATCGCTGCAAATATGGAGAAGCTGTTCTGAGTTATTAATGATGGAACAGGCGGATCCCGGTAAAGCACATGACCATCCCAAGCCTGTCGCAGGCATCGATCACATCCTGATCGCGCTTGGAACCGCCGGGCTGCGCCACATATTTAACACCGGAACGGCCGGCGCGCTCGATATTGTCACTGAAGGGGAAGAAAGCATCCGAACCCAGTGCCACATCCGTCATCTGTGAGAGCCAGGCCTGCTTCGCCTCCTTCGTAAAGACTTCGGGCCGGGTCTTGAAGGTCTTCTGCCACACCTCGTCTCCCAGCACATCCAGGTAGTCCTCGCCGATATAGAGATCGATGGCGTTATCACGGTCAGCACGGCTGATGCCGTCCACAAAGTCGAGCCCCAATACCTGCGGAGACTGACGGAGCAGCCAGTTATCCGCCTTGGAGCCTGCCAGACGGGTGCAGTGGATACGGGACTGCTGGCCAGCGCCGATACCGATGGCCTGCCCGCCCTTGGCGTAGCATACGGAATTGGACTGGGTATACTTCAGCGTGATCAGTGCGATCAGCAGATCGATGGCCGCCTGCTCCGGCAGCTCCTTATTCTGTGTCACGATATTTTTAAGAAGTTCTTTATCGATGGGCAGCTCGTTGCGTCCCTGTTCAAAGGTGATGCCGAAGACGTCCTTATGCTCCACACTCTGCGGCTTATAATCCGGATCGATCTTTATCACGTTATAGGCGCCCTTCTTCTTTCCTTTCAGGATCTCCAGCGCTTCCGGCTCATATCCGGGAGCGATCACCCCGTCCGACACCTCGGGCTTGATCAGCTTTGCGGTCGCCACATCGCAGACATCGGAAAGCGCGATGAAATCGCCGAAAGAGCTCATGCGGTCCGCACCGCGGGCTCTGGCGTAAGCGCAGGCCAGAGGGCTCAGTTCCGCCGCAGGATCCACAAAATAGATCTTCCTCATCACCTCATCCAGCTCGATCCCCACTGCGGCACCGGCGGGAGAAACATGCTTAAAAGATGTGGCTGCAGGCAGTCCCGTTGCGCGCTTAAGCTCACGCACCAGCTGCCAGCCGTTGAATGCGTCCATAAAATTGATATACCCCGGGCGGCCGTTCAGCACCTCGATGGGCAGCTCGCGTCCGTCATTCACAAAGATCTTTGCCGGCACCTGATTGGGGTTACAGCCGTATTTCAGTTCCAGTTCTTTCATTTCTACTCTCCTTTAAATCTGATGATACCCGTTATACACTCTGTCGGATGCTTACTGTCCAGACCCGGGCCACGCACTTGCTAAGTGGCTGCGGCCGATACTCAGATAGGCAGGCTTGCCGTCACACAAATGGTTTTCTCCGTACCGGCACTCCCGCATCTTCGCTCCGGCCGTTTCCGGACTTATGCGCTCCGGTCCCTGCACCCTACACATTTTTATTGATGATCCTGCTCTCATACTTTCCGCTTTCGATATCGATATAACGCACAAAGAGCGAGACCTTGTTCTCCTCATTCAGCGCATCCCATAAAAGCTTTGCGAAGCCGTCGATATCCGTTTCCGGGATTGCGATCCGCTCCGGCTCTCCCTCAAAGGAAGGAAGGGGATTGCCATCGCCCATATAGGTATGCAGGAAACGCCCCTCTCCGTTGATCGGATCCGAGTAGGCAAAGGTAAAGCGGTTGCAGGAGGAAGCATCTCCGTTGTCGCTTTTTAAGATAGACATGGCATAGCTGTATTTCCCGCCATCGATATGCATGATGCCGGAGATCCTGGGCGTAAAATTCGGGCCATCCGGCTCAAACTCCCGGTTGCGCAGGCTCTGCTCGAAGGTCAGCTGCCGGTCCATGCCCTCATAGATCGTATCGGTCTGGTCGCCGTTGGTCACGATGGTCTTGTTTCCCAGCACCCGCACCGGTGCATAGATGATCAGGCTGGGATCGGAAAGCTTCGCAGGGTCAAACGCCTGGGTACGGATCCCCTCCCCGTCCTCAACAAATACACGGTTGCGGCTGTTTTCGCTGCGTCCCATGATAAAATATGCGCTCACGGCGTACTTTCCGTCGGGAGACTTCCCGAGGATGATGCCGCGTCCCGGATAGGGATTGCTCCGAAGCAGTTCGGCTATGTCATTTTTTTTCATATCTCTTCTCCTCTGTAAACATCATTTTATATCTGACTCACAGCGTCCGGATGCCGATCCCGTAATCTCGCCTGCTTCGCAGCCTCGAACGGTATCTGGCTCCTTCCGAAAACATCGCTGCCGGTCGGGATCTCCGGCCGGCGCTTCTGAAAAACACGTCCCGGAACATAAAGCTCCGGGACGCCGATATATGATCTTCAGTTCTGGCCTTTTTCCAGAGCCAGGGTACGGGTCGTAAGGTCACAGACCTCGGCAGGCCCGAAGTACTGGATCGCACCGGGATAGGTGAAGGCAGTCTCCTCTGCCCATTTCTCACGATGTGCCTCGAAATACTTGAAGGGAGCGCCGTCCAGCTCTACCAGAGCCTTACGGATCACGGGCTTGTCCTCACCGTTTCTTCTTTCCATGTTCATCATCTTGGTGATGGGCATACCGCCGGCGATCCACTCTTCCGCGGGCTTATGAAGGTCGGACACCTTGGACAGG
>JAEELW010000160.1 GCA_016282915.1 Lachnospiraceae bacterium
GATACCCGTCCGTTAGAGCGCAAACCATCTGTTTCCATGAAGGAACTTATGATGAATATCGCTCTCGGCGCAAAGGATGAGGATACCCTGACGTCACTTGCAAGCCGTATTACACGACTGAATGCCCAGATGACTTTGACCGAGCGTAAAAACTTTGAAAATACGGTTGGTATTTCTGCAGGAAAAGTGGCAGAGAATCTGCTGAATGCTTTTGATGAAGATGTTATCACCGAAAGAGCGAAGACTGATGCGGGAACAGAGGAACCGACCGAGGAACAGCTGCAGGCTGCAAAGACTGCGCTGATCACAGAAGCGGTCACCCCGTTCCATAATCCGGAAACCAGGGATTTTATCGAAAATGTCCGCCGGAGTCATGACCAGATCATCGACAACATCAATCTGGATACAGTAACCTTTGCTGGGTATGACACGCAGCGAGAAGAAAATGCCGATCAAGTAATCGCGACCTTCCAGGAATTTATTGAAGAAAACAAAGATGAGATCATTGCTCTCCGTATTATCTACGATCAGGCATATAAAGACCGCCCTATGATAATCGATGGGCTGAAATCGATGTATCAGAAGCTGAAGGAAAAAGGTATCACCGTAGAACGGTTGTGGGATTGCTATGCGATCAAAAAAACGGAAAAGGTGAAACGCGGCACGATGGCGCAGCTCACCGACCTGATTTCCATTATCCGCTTTGAGATGGGATATACGGACAATCTCTCTCCTTTTGCGGATAAGGTGAACTATAATTTCATGCAATGGACCTTCCGCAAAAATACCGGTGCGGTGCATTTCACAGAGGAACAGATGAAATGGCTGCGCATGATCAAGGACCATATCATTACTTCGCTTTCTATCCTGCCGGAGGATCTGGATTTGACGCCTTTCGACCGTTGCGGCGGCTTGGCAGCATTCTATGATGCATTTGGTGATGATTATGAAAATATACTCAACGAGATGAATGTTGAGTTGGTGGCATAAACTATGACAGAAACAAAGAAATTAAAAGACTGCTGTACAATAATTGCCGGACAATCGCCTGAATCAAAATATTACAATTCGAAAGGGGATGGGCTGCCCTTCTTTCAGGGAAAAGCTGATTTTGGCGATTTATATCCAACGATACGTGTATACTGTTCAAAGCCGACGAAAATATCGGAAAAAGACGATATTTTATTGTCAGTTCGTGCACCGGTTGGTCCCACTAATCTTGCACCTTGTACTGTATGCATTGGCAGAGGGTTAACCGCTATCCGTCCATCCAAAGAATTACTGATAAAGTACGTGCTTCTCTTCTTTAGGTACTTTGAAGCTCAACTTGCGTCAAAGGGTACAGGAACAACCTTTAAGGCAATAACGCAGGATGTTATCAAGAATCTTGAAATACCTGTTCCTTCTATATCCGAACAGCAACGCATCGTGTCCCGTATCGAGGAGCTTTTCTCCTCACTCGACAATGCTGTGGAAACCTTGCAGAAAACAAAGGAACAGCTGGCAGTATATCGGCAGGCTGTTCTGAAAGAGGCTTTCGAGGGTGACTATAAAAAAGTCTCTCTCGGCGATATTTCTACGGTTATAAGCGGATACGCATTTAAGAGCAAAAAATATGATCCCGATGGTAAATATGTTGTTGTTAAAATTGGGAATGTAAAGGAGCGGCGTTTTGACTTTAGCCGTGATTTAACTCGTACTAATGAGGCAGACGATAACATTTTAGAGAAATATCTCCTACAAGAAGGAGATTGTCTAATCACACAAACCGGGTCGCGAGGTAAGAGAGATTATGGTTTTGTCTCAATGATTAGTAATCAAACCAATTTCTTGCTAAACCAAAGAGTTGCTGCATTGAGGTTTAACAAGGATGTTGCTATGCCACAGTTCTTTCAATACTATCTTTCTTCACCGGATTATAGGGATAAATTCTTCAGTTATGAAACCGGCAATGTGGGGCAGGGAAATGTCGGAATAAAAGCACTATCAGAACCTATGGTCATTTTGCCAAGTATTGTAGAACAGAAATTGATTATTCAAAACATCGAAGAACGATTGTCCATGTGCGACAGTATTGAAAAAACTGTCAACACCGCTCTCACACAGGCCGAAGCCATGCGTCAGAGCATACTGAAAGAAGCATTTGAAGGTCGTCTGTAAAAGGAGTTATTAATGCCAAGAATTAACATCAGGAATTTTACAAGAAAGATGTCAAAGAACTATCTTCTGCTGAATTCGAAAAATGCTGCCTTATGGTTCTGAGCGGGTATGCAGAAGAAATGTATCTTGATAACTTCGTTATCTCGCACAATGAGATTGTAAAAGCACACGATGGCGACTATCAGGTAGATATTTACTCTGAGTTCACTATTTTTGGCGGAAGCAAAATAAAGGTTTTGGTAGAGTGTAAACAATACAGTAGTCCCGTGAAAAGGGAACGAGTCGAATTGCTTCACAGCAGGCTGCTAAGCACAGGTTCTCACAAGGGAATCCTGATGACAACTGCACAATTCCAGAGTGGAGCACTCCGCTTTGCGAAAGAACATGGCATTACACTGATCGAAGTTATGAATACATGCGATCGATTCCATAGCTATGCAAGCGAAGCGGACTTCAACCTTCCTTTTGAAGAAGAAATCCTTCACAGATATCCTGTTTTTTGCGCCAACCTAGTAACAGATGAAAGAAAACAGGTTTTTCCTACAACTTCAATGATAGAGCGATATATCGCAGAAATACATACTGAGAAAGGTAAAAACTGATATGCGAGAATACAAAGATTGCTATATTGCTTATCTTGATATATTGGGCTTTAAGGAACTACTTAAAAAAACAGATGATAATCTGTGCGAATACATTGCCGGGCTGTTTGATCGGATACAAGAGGAGTATCATATAACTGTCAATAGAACTGGGAAACACTTAGTTGATCCTGCTCTCATTAAGCAAAAAATTATGTCAGATAGCATTTGCATCTACGTTGAAGCAAGTGTACCGAATGCTCTTGCCGGATTAATTGCTACTTGTGACTATTTTCAAGTCAGATTATCACGCCAAAATGCCCCCGTTCTTGTACGTGGTGCCATTGTTCGTGGGAATCTGTATGCTGAAGATGATGTCGTTTTCGGACAAGGTTTTGTTGATGCTTATCAGATGGAAGAAAAAACGGCAAAGTATCCACGCATCATTCTCACCAAGGCCATAATAAAGAAGTGCAGTTGCTTGGACGAGCATGGTCGGGATTATATCAAACAATTTACTTTTGATGATGACGATGCATTTGTCACGGTAGATTACCTATATCTTTTTTATGGACTGAGTCATGAGAAAGATGATTGGAAGTGCTTTGCGACCTATGTGTTTGATAAAGTTGAGGCAGAAACAGATGCGTCAATAAAAGGAAAATACTTGTACTTACAGCGCAATATTAAAAGAGCCATAAAGAAATATGTGGACCAAGAGGAGGATTCTCATGTCTGAACAAACATCAACAATTATTTCAAAAGTCTGGGGCATGTGTAATCCGCTCCGGGATGACGGTGTGTCTTACGGAGATTATCTGGAACAGCTGACTTATCTGATCTTCCTGAAAATGTCCGATGAGTATGGGAAGCCCCCTTACAAGAGAGAAACCGGAATTCCAAAGGGATATACATGGTCGGATATGAATACGCTTAAGGGTGCCGAACTGGAAACACAGTATAAGAATACCCTTGAGAAACTTGGAGAAGAAGGCGGTATCCTCGGCCAGATTTTCAAAGGCGCAGTCAATAAGATCAGTAATGTTGCAATCCTTTATCGCGTTGTCCAGATGATCGATAGGGAAAACTGGGTGGCGATGTCTTCAGATGTGAAAGGCGAAATCTATGAAGGTTTGCTCCAGAAAAATGCGGAAGATATCAAAAGCGGCGCAGGACAGTATTTCACTCCCCGTCCGCTGATTAAAGCTATGGTTGAGTGCGTTCGTCCGGAGCCAGGAAAGACCATTGCAGATCCCTGCTGTGGCAGCGGAGGCTTTTTCCTCGCCGCGCAGTCGTTTCTTTCCAATCCGGCGAACTATTCCCTTGACCGCAGTCAAAAGGAATTCCTGAAAAATGAAACCTTCCACGGGAATGAAATCGTAAGTGCGACTTTCAAAACGGCTCTGATGAATCTGTATCTTCATAATATCGGCGATATTTATGGTGAGATTCCGGTTACGCTCGGTGACGCGCTGCTTTCTGATCCCGGATATCGTGTGGACTATTGTTTAACGAATCCGCCCTTTGGCAAAAAGTCTTCCATCACATTTACAAATGAGGATGATGAGCAGGAGGAAGAGGATCTCGTATATAACAGACAGGATTTCTGGACGACCAGTTCGAATAAACAGTTGAACTTCGTGCAGCACATCAATACGCTGTTAAAGGCAACAGGCAAAGCTGCTGTGGTTGTCCCTGATAATGTGTTGTTTGAAGGCGGAGCCGGAGAAACTGTTCGCCAGAAGCTTTTGGAGACTACCGATCTTCATACGATTTTGAGACTTCCGACCGGAATTTTCTATAAGCCGGGTGTAAAAGCAAATGTCATCTTCTTCGATAAACGTCCAGCAAGTCCGGAAAAGCAGACGAAAGAAATCTGGATATATGACCTCCGGACGAATATGCATTTTACGCTAAAACAGCATCCGATGACTTATGCTGACCTGGAGGATTTCATCAGCTGTTATAATCCGAAGAATCGTTATGAGCGAAAAGAAACATGGTCGGAAGAAAATCCTGAGGGGCGCTGGCGCAGGTTTATCGTGGGCGGCAAGGATGATCAGATCTTGAACCGTGACAAAACCAGCCTTGATATTTTCTGGATAAAGGATAAATCTCTTGCCAATCTCGATAATCTTCCCGCTCCGGATGAACTGGCGGATGATATCATCGAGAACCTGCAGGCTGCCCTTGAAAGCTTCCAGGAACTGCAGACTCAGCTTAAGAAGTAAGTGAGGTAGCGTATGCTTTATAATGTGTATTGTGATGAAACATGTCATCTTGAAAATGACGGAATCAATGTAATGGTTCTCGGAGCGGTCTGGTCTCCTCAACGCAAGCTGAAGGAAATCAATCAGCGAATCAAGGAGATCAAAGTAAGGAACAATGTATCCCCGACAATGGAACTTAAATGGACAAAGATCAGCCCCGGTAAACTGGATCTTTACAAAGATCTTGTAAATTACTACTTTGATGATGATGATCTTCATTTCAGAGCATTGATAATACCAGACAAATCGAAGC
>JAEELW010000161.1 GCA_016282915.1 Lachnospiraceae bacterium
GGCTCGTAGGACTGTGAGATGCAGAAGTTTTTCCAGAGGAACTGGCTTGCCGCTTCCGGCGTACCCTCCAGCTGGAGCTTTCCCGCTCTCTCCTCCACGCTCATCCTTTTCTCCCAGCCCTTATTGTTATCTTCCCAGGCTTCCGTGATCAGCTGCTGCCTTTCGGCTTCAGTATACATGGACAGATCCGTCGGATCGTTCAGGTCATAATAGGGATATTCCGCCATCGCCAGCACTTCGCCGTTATGGATGTCCATAACGATAACGCCGGTATGATCCGATCCCATCTCACCGCTCCGGAACTCTCCGGCGTGCTCCACATTGTATTCGCGGATATTCTTTTCACAGATGCTCTGGATATACGAATCGATGGTAGTTACGATGGTATTCCCGTTCGTGGCCGGCACCACGGTCCGTTCCAGTGCATTCTCCGCAAGAAGATAACCGTATTCACGGCCGTTACTGCCGCTCAGCACATCATTGTAATACTCTTCCAGGCCGTACTGTCCCTGGCCGTCCGAAGTGGTAAAACCGATCACATCGCAGGCCAGGCTGCCTCCGGGATAGGTGCGCCGGAACTGGTCCTCAAACCAGACGGCACGCTCGTTGGCCAGCGGAAGCTTGTTTTCACGCTCCTTGTTTTCTTCCGTTACGGTATCGTTATAATTCTTCAGGTAGGTCTGGTACGCCTCCATCTCCTCATAGCTGATATTCTTTGCCAGAATATGATAGCGTGCGTCCGGATTCTCGATAACATACTGGCGGAGCTTCTGCCTGTCCAGTCCGAAACAGTTTCCCAGTGCGTTCAGCGTGGGTTCCAGGCTCTTTCCGTCATTGTTGTCGTGATTCATCAGGTAACAGTCCAGGATCACATTATAGACACGCTCGGAATAGGCCAGCATCGTCCCGTTACGGTCGGTAATGGCCCCGCGCTGATAGGGGATCGTTACGGAATCGTACTTCTGTTGGGAAAGGACCTGCTTTTTATACTGATCGCCGTTGTCGCGCATGATGGTCCAGGTGCGTATGATCAGAAATATAAAAAGAATAAACATCCCTGCAGCCATCAGGAGCATCTTGATGGTCATGATCTGCTGCAGCGACGTTTCCGCGTTAGGTTTTCTCTGTTTTCTGCCTTTTGTATTACCTTCCAAACCCTACTCCGTTTTTGTTCCGGGAATATCCGTATATTGCTTCACATAATCATCGATCTGGCCGGAATAGGAAATGATCTGCCCTTCGCCGGCCAGCTTCATTCCAAGTTCCTCTTCCGCGATCCGTACCACCTCACTGATATCCACCTTACTGACGATGCGCTCATGATACAGATCGTTGGAACGCTTCAGTTCCTCATATTCCAGACGCATCGCCGCATAATTCTCTCTGCTCTTTGTCACATCCGTCTGAAGACGGATGAACTGGAAGACAACCCCGAGCATGATGGCAAGGCTTGCCACCACCACAAGCACGGACACGACATCAAAATGAACCAGGGAGCGCGCACGCCGTCTTTCCTCCCGGATCGGATGGATATCGGGCTGTTCGTGCCGTTCCGTCTGCCTTGCCGTATTTCCGTATGTGTATGCTGCTCTTCTCATTGCTCTCCCCCATCACTTGTTTTCTTTTCAAATATCCGTAGTTTCGCGGAATGTGCGCGTTCGTTTTCTTCCAGCTCCGCATCCCCTGCGACGATGGCTTTCCGGTTTACGCAGAAGCCTTTCGGCTGTTTCCCGCATACGCATTTTGGAAAATCCGCCGGGCAGGTACAGGGATGTTCTTCTCTTCGAAAAGTGCTTTTGACGATGCGGTCTTCCAGAGAATGAAAGCTGATCACGCAGAACCTTCCGCCCTCGTTCAAAAAGCCGATCATCGGCTCCAGCGAAGCTTCCAGCACTTCCAGTTCCCTGTTGCAGGCGATCCGCAGTGCCTGAAAACTGCGCTTTGACGGATGCTTGTCCTGCCGCATCTTTGCCGGGATCGCGCTTTTAATGATCGCGTTGAGTTCAAAAGTGGTCTTGATAGGCTGTTTTTTACGCGCCTCTACGATGCTCCTTGCGATCTTTCCCGCGAAACGTTCCTCTCCGTAATCCCTGAGGATGCGGAAGAGTTCGCCTTCCTCCGCGCTGTTCACGATGTCCCCCGCGCTCTTTCCGGCTTCCGGGTCCATGCGCATGTCCAGCGGCGCATCGCTGCGATATGAGAAGCCCCGTTCCCCGTTGTCCAGCTGGTAGGAGGAAACCCCCAGATCCAGGAGGATCCCGTCGACTCCCGTCTCGCCTCTTTCTTTCAGTATCCCGACTGCATTTTCAAAGTTTGCACGGATCAGCGTTACCCGCTCTTTATATGACTCCAGGCGCTTTTCCGCTGCCGCCAGCGCTTCCGGATCCTGGTCAAAGCAGTAGAGCCTGCCTTTTCCCTTAAGCCGCTTTGCGATCTCGCTGCTGTGTCCCGCCCCGCCCACGGTGCCGTCCACATAGATGCCTTCCGGCTTTATCGCGAGACCTTCGATCACTTCTTCCAGAAGGACGCTTTTATGTACAAATTCCATCAGATCCTGTATCCCATCTCCGCAAGGGCATCCGTGATACTTTCGATGTCCATTTCCTCGTTCATCTTACGGTAGCGTTCTTCATCCCAGATCTCTACGCGTTTTCCCACGCCAGCAAATACCACATCCTTGGTCAGGCCCGCATACTCTCTCAGGTGGTTGGGGATGAGCAGTCTCCCCTGCTTATCCACCTCGCCGTCGCAGGCGCCCGCCAGCATAAAACGGGAGATCTGCCTGGCCGCCGCCGTACTCAGCTGCGGCAGGTTGTCAAGCAGTTCATCGATCTTTTCCCATTGTTTTGCATCCAGGATCCAGAGACAGCCGTCCGGCGCCCGGGTGATCACATAGCCTTCACCCAGCTCGTCGCGAAGCTTCACCGGTACGGTGATGCGTCCTTTGCTGTCAATTGAATGATGGTATTCGCCCTTGTACATTCTGCAGATTTGCCACTTAGTGGGTTTGATTTGACACTTTTTGCCACTTTTTGCCTACATTTGTCATTTTAAACACTTTTTCCCACTTTTACAAGCATTTTTTTCATATTTATACAAAAAAATAAGGCCCGAAAGCCTTATTTTCAGCATTTTCGATATATTGTCTTCTGCAACGCCGCAACCACTATATCTGGTATGGCATGTAGAAGCCGTCGGATCGGCTGACTTTCTTTTTACAACATCTCTCCGTCAGCTTTTTTCGCTGTCATTTTCTTTTTCCCCGGCCACCGGATCTTCCGCTATTCCGTCCTCCGCAGCTTCTCCGGTCAGTGCTTTCTTTTTATTGCCGTCCTCTTTCTTCCGGGCCACTTCCTCTTTTCGCGCTTCTCCCTCGCCGGCATTTTTCTTTCCGCCGCTTCCGCTCTTTGCATCCTTCGCTTTTGAAGACTCCGCTTTCTTAACGCTCTCCTTCTTCCCGCTCTTTGCCGGCGCTGTCTTCTTTCCGTCAGCCGGCGCCACTGCTTTCTTTGCATCTGCCGCCACCGCCGCTTTCATCTTCCGCATGCGGAAATAAACATCCGCCGCCACGGCTGCCAGAAAGATCGCCATTCCCAGGCACTGGCTCACCGCCAGCTGCGTCCCCGGGATCAGCAGACGGTCCGTGCGTATCCCCTCCACAAAGAAACGGATGATCCCGTAACCGCCCAGATACCAGAGCCCGCACTCACCGTTGAACGCCTTTTTCTTTCGGAAAACGATGATAAGGATCATCAGCACCAGATTGAAGAATCCCTCATAAAGAAAGGTAGGATGCACCTGGATGTAATTTCCGCCCTGCGGGATATGCGCTCTCAGCTCGTCCGTGATATCACGCTGGCGTACCGCAGTGATGGGCAGGCGCATCGCAAAGAGCCCGTCCGAATAGCTGCCGAAGACCTCGCGGTTGGTAAAATTACCCCAGCGGCCGATCATCTGGCCCATGGGGATCCCGCATACCGCGGTATCCATCATCGCAAAAATATCCCACTTCTTCCTTTTACAATAGATGATGAAAGTCAGGAAGCCAACGATCAGCCCGCCATAGATCGCCAGGCCACCCTGTCGGATATTGAAAATACTCCACAGATCATTCTTATAATAATCCCAGGAAAAGATCACATAATAGATGCGGGCTCCCACGATCCCGAGAAGGATGCAGAGCAGTCCCACCTCATAAAAGCGTTCCGGCTCCTGCCCGTCTTTTTTCGCCACTCCCGAGATCACCGCGAAAGAAAGCAGCACGCCGATCCCGATGAGCAGGCCGTAAAGCGCTATGGTAACGCCGAAGATCGAAAACTCCCTCGGCACATGCTCCAGATAGATCCCCAGGTTCGGAAAACCGATCGCGTCTTCTCCCATCCATTCAGGCATTTTTATATCCTCACAATATATTTTGTAACAACAGTGAAAAAAATGTGTGAAATCTGCGGGGGCCAGATTCGCATGCCGCCATATGCAGGCATTGGCGTCATGTGAGCCCGGCCCCTGATATCAAACGTTAAACCTGAACAGGATAACGTCCCCGTCTTTTACCACGTAATCCTTGCCTTCAAGGCCCGCCACACCTTTTTCCTTGGCGGCCGCCAGGGAGCCGAGGCTGATCAGGTCGTCGTAGGCCACCACTTCCGCACGGATGAAGCCCCGCTCAAAATCGGAATGGATCTTGCCCGCCGCCTGAGGCGCTTTTGTACCCTTTTTAATGGTCCAGGCGCGGCACTCGTCTTCGCCGGCCGTCAGGAAACTGATAAGTCCCAGCAGACTGTAGCTGGCCTTGATCAGCTTGTCCAGACCGGATTCGGAAAGGCCGAGGCCTTCCAGAAATTCCGCTTTTTCATCATCATCCAGCTCGGCGATCTCTTCCTCGATCTGTGCGCAGATCACGAAGACTTCGCTGCCCTCGGTCTTTGCATATTCCCGCACGGCCTTCACATGGGCATTGGAAGCCCCATCATCCGCCAGATCGGAATCCGCCACATTGGCTGCGTAGATCACGGGCTTTGCGGTAAGGAGATTATAATCCTTAAACCAGGCTTCCTCGTCCTCGCCTTCCACCTCAAAGGTCTTGGCCAGCTTCCCTTCATCCATGTGCGCCTTCAGGGCTTCCAGAAGCACCAGTTCTTTGGCCGCAGCCTTATCATTTTTCGCGCTCTTGGCCGTCTTGGCGATACGTCTCTCGATGATCTCGATATCCGAAAAGAGCAGCTCCATATTGATCGTCTCAATGTCGCGCAGCGGATCGATGCTTCCGTCCACATGCACGATATTGCTGTCTTCAAAGCAGCGGACCACATGTACCACCGCATCCACCTCGCGGATATTTGCCAGGAACTGGTTGCCCAGCCCTTCACCCTTGGATGCGCCTTTTACCAGGCCTGCGATATCCACAAATTCGATCACCGCCGGTGTCACTTTCTTCGTATGATAAAGCTCTCCCAGCTTCTCGATCCGCTTATCCGGTACTGCGACCACGCCCACATTGGGATCGATGGTACAGAAGGGATAATTGGCGGATTCCGCCCCCGCCTTGGTCAGCGAATTAAACAAAGTAGACTTCCCTACATTGGGAAGCCCGACGATTCCCAGTTTCATATATTTTTCAAACCTCCTGATTTTTGAACCGCGTTTCGCTTATTACACCTAAACTAAAAAAGAATACCACAAAAGCGGCCAAAAATCAAATTCCTATACAGAAAAAACACAAAAGCACATCAATACACACTATCAACGACTTTCATCAGATACAACTTTAAATACGCCAACATCATTAGTACAAAGCTTTACATATGATACCTCTCCATGATGTTTCGACCCGGGGGATACCGGTACAGTTGCAATATTTCTTTCCTTCGTCGGATTCTTAACTAACAATTTTACTGCCTTAGAACCAACATTCTTTGACCCGGCTCAATTCTGTAAAGAAAAAATTAGTCATGGGACAGGAAGCCCATTCTCCGGTATCCAGGTTCTCCGCGGTGGAATTCTTTTTCTGTAAGATATGCTAAAATATGTCGTGTATACGGATGAAAGGAGGAACCCGTTAATGAACGACAATGAGATCGTACAGCTGTACTGGGAAAGAGATGAACGGGCGATCAGCGAATCATCCGATAAATACGGGCGCTACTGCACAAAGATTGCAGAAAACATATTATCCGACCATGAGGATGCCAGAGAGTGCGTTAATGATACCTGGCTCCGGGCCTGGGACTCCATGCCGCCCCACCGCCCCTCCCTCTTATCCGCTTTTTTAGGGAAACTGACAAGAAATCTTTCCCTCGACCGTTACCGTATGCTGCACCGTGAAAAGCGGGGTGCGCATAACATGGATCTGATCCTCGACGAACTGGAGGATTGTGTTTCGGGAGCGGATACTCCGGAGGATACCGCCCTTGGGAATGAGCTGAAAGAAGCCATCAACGCTTTCCTCAGATCGCTGCCGGCCCAAAAAAGATATCTTTTCATAAGCCGCTACTGGAGCGCAGAAACGATCAGCGGTCTGGCAGAACGTTTTCAGATGAGCGAAAACAACGTATCCGTATCCCTGAACCGCATACGCGGATCACTCAGGGCATATCTCAACGAAAGGGGATATAAATTATGAAATCCGAAGAGCTGTTTGAAGTATTAAATGATATTGACGAAAACGAGATCGTAAAAGCACAGGAATACCGGGCGGTGAAGAAAACATCCCTCCTCAGATGGATCCTTCCGGCGGCCTGCGCGGCCGCGATCCTGATCATCGCAGCCGTTTCCCCGCTGGTCAGTAAAAAGTTTTCCGAAGATCCGGCCGCCGATAAACCCACGCCGGCCGGCACTTCCGATCTCTCCGTGAAAGACGGGGACAGCAGCGGGAACACGGAAGCTGCCGCTCAGATCACGCCCGCGGATACTCCGGTCATCACCGGGGAATACAGCCTGCCGGAAAACATGAGCGCCGTAATGCCCGCTTATCCGGAACCTGTTGCCGCCGGCATGGAGGCCTCCGCCTTTATGGAGAGCGATGCGCATTGGAACTGGTGGGACGATTACCGCACGAAAATGTCCTCCTCATTCGGGCTCCAAAGCGGTATGGAACATTATTATCTGACCATGATGGACCAGCTGCTTATAGCCGATGACGAGAACACGGTCATATCCCCGCTCAATACCTATATCGCATTTGCGATGCTGGCCGAGCTTTCCGACGGCAATACCCGCCGGCAGCTGCTCGATCTGCTTGGTGCCCCGGATATCGAAACGCTCCGCGCGGATGTCAGTACCCTCTGGAACGGGAACTACGTCGATACCCCCATCCTGAAAAGCATCCTCGCCAATTCCTTATGGCTGAACGATACGGTAAACTACAAAGCGGCGGCGCTGGATACTCTTGCGAAGGATTATTATGCCTCCTCTTTTTACGGTGATCCCTCCACCCCGGAGATGAGCGAAGCCCTGCGAAACTGGACCGATCAGAATACCGGCGGGATCCTCGGTGAGTATGTAAAAGATATGGAGCTCGATCCCTCTACCGTGCTGTCCATCGTCTCCACCATATATTACAAAGCCATGTGGTATGATGAGTTTAACGCTTCTGAAAATACACGCGAAAGTTTCCATGGAACGATGGGCGATACCGCGGTCGATATGATGCACCGCAGTGACATAAACGAGGTCTATCGCACAGATGCCTTCACTGCGATCCACCTCGGCCTGAATGACAGCGGTTCCATGTATTTCTTCCTTCCCAAGGAGGGCGTAGATGTGAACAGCCTGCTTACAGATCCCGACACCATAAAGGCCACCCGTACGGAATACATGACAGACGATGAAAACGCTTCGACCGCGATGGTGAACATGAGCATACCAAAATTCAGTATATCCAATAACTCCGACCTTACACAGGCACTGAAAAACTGCGGTATAAGCGATATTTTCGATCCGCTCAGTTCCGACTTCTCGCCGCTCACCGACGACAGGAATGAGCTTTATGTAAGCAAGGCAGAGCATACCGCACTTGTAGAGATCGATGAACAGGGTGTGAGCGGCGCCGCCTTTACCCGGGTCGATCTCTCCGGTGGCGCCATGCTGCCGGAAGAAGAGATCGATCTTGTCCTGGACCGCCCCTTTATGTTTATGATCTGCGGCCGCGACGGTTCCATCCTCTTTGCCGGTATCGTACGGAATATTACTTAATTACTGAATACGGTCACCGGATCAAAAAGCGGGCAGGGATGAATCCCCGCCCGCTTTTTACTGTTCATCGCCGCAAAAGACATTCTGCCCGTTCAGTATATCACCGCCGATGCAGCGATCTGCTCTGCCTGCTCCTGCGTAAAACAGTTTGCTGCCAGGCTTATCATATAATACGGATCGGAACCGTCTTTCACATACCAGAATACATGATAAGTGCTGATGCACTCGTCATCCGTGAGCGTTATCCCCTGCTCCTCGAGGGATAAGCGCTCCGGCTGGGTATAGAGATCGTGTCTCGCAAGGAATTCCATTACATACCAGCCGTCCGGCTGATCTTCAAGCGGAAAGGTTCTGATATAGTCCTGAACGGTATGGTTGTCAAGCTCAAAGGCAAAAGCCGTACTCTCATCCGGAGAATGATCCCCGTTATACTTCAGCCCGACATTCCCGGCCGGCATACGCGTCAGCGTTCCCGAATACAGCCAGGCAGCGGGCGCACCGTCCGCGCCTTCCGCCGTATATGCCTGCGGAAGGATATAGCAGCCTCCCATATAACCATTATCCCCGGAAAATGCGCTGAGGGAATATCCTTCCGGCAGCTGTATGTCCGGTAACCGTTCCGCCGTTCCCCCGGATGTATCCTCCGCCATTACCGCAAAATAATAGGATGCGGTTCCCGCTTCCCATTCCCCGTATAGTTCTGCCACTATGGGCACAGAACCGGTAAGCAGCGCAGTGATCTCACATTTCCCCCCTGCAATCCTGTCCGTCACATCCAGAGAGACACTCTCATATTCATCATAAGAAGCTCCTTCTCCTGCAGATCCCATATCCCAGCATTTCAGAACCGCTTTCTCCGGCGGCGTTTCGAAACCGAAGCTTATCGTATTGTTATCATTATCAGCATATACGTGTGCCATCCTGCTGACCATATCAAGCGGATGAGCCGCGTCAGCATTCACCGCAACAGCATTCCCTTCCTCATCCGTAAACGTCCACTCATAGTTCCCCAGCGTTGCCGCGTATTCCTTTCCCGCACAGCTGATGATAAGCGCCGGGGGCTTCCGGTATTGTACATCCGCCGGCCCGCTGCGGCTTCCTCCTTCAGATTCCTCCCCGGCTTCCTCCGGAAACTCCATTACATTCCCGTTATCATCCAATACATGCATTCCTGTTATCACGGTATCTTTCAGCCAGTCTTTTGAATTACTGCTGAATAGGCTGCGCGATACTTTTTCATACGTGATGTCCGGATCATTGGTAAGAACGATGAACATCCCGTCATGAGCCGCGCCCGGATCCCGCCCACTTAATTTCCTTTTATACCGGTAGCTTTTCTTATTCCCGTCCCTGTCCTCCGCTACATACACTCCGTCTTCATAAGTGTACTCAACATCCATGTTATCCAGATCCTCATTCCCTTCCGCCTGCATATCAGCATCATCCCCTTCTGCCCGGGTATCCGCATCATCCTTCTTCGGGTTCGTCATAAAGCACACTGTAACAGCTGCACAGGCTATAAGCGCGATCAGTATGATCCAGAATGCAGGCTTCTTATAGTTCAGCACGCCCTTTATCCTGGCCTTCACCCCCGTCTCGCCGAAAGCCAGCGGGCAGGCCGTGATGAACTTTCCGGATATGCTCAAGTCAAGAAGTGTCTGGGAATATGCCGCCATATAAGCCCTGTCTTTATCTTTTATGACCTTCTCATCGCACGCCGCCTCTATATCCCTGCACAGAAGGATATACGCCAGCCAGCACAGAGGATTGAACCAGTAGACCGAGAGCAGTACGAAGCCAAGCGGCTTCCACCAGTGGTCATGCCTGCTTATGTGGGCTTTCTCATGCGCGCATACCATTTCCATCCTTTCCGTTTCCAGCGCTGAAGGCACATATATCAACGGTCTGATCACACCAAGGATAAAAGGCGTCTTTAACTCGTCGCACAGCATGATATTTTCTTTAAATCTTATCGATGCGCGGACCTTTCTTCTGACAGTGATATAGCTGATCAATGCATAAAGGATCATCGCAGCCATGCCCGCGATCCAGATACAGAATGCAGCGGACAAAACGTTCTGCATTACGTTTGCGCCTGCTTCCTCTGACGTGGCATATACAGCGCGTATTGCCGGATTTATCGTGTTATTGATTGCTGCAATACCTGTATCTATCCCCGGCTGCATATCCGCTGTCTCTGGAACTGCCTTTCCGCTCGGAAGAAGGCTTAATGCACTTTCGATGGATACCGGGCAGATCAGTCTTACAGCGACCAGCGCCCATAATATACAGAAGATCCATTTCGGCGACTTTTTCAGGACAAAGCGCAATACGACCACCGCCAGGATCAGCCAGCTCGCATTGATGCTCAGATTCAGGAGTTTTATAAACAGACTGTTCATGGGCTAGCCCTCCTTCTTTCGGAATTCATCGATCATCTTCTGGATCTCATCCACTTCCCCTTTCGTCAGCTTCTTGCGTGAGGTAAACGCCGCGATAAATGCCGGCAGCGAACCCTCATAGGAATCCTCGATGATCTGCTCGCTCTTTGCCGAATAGAAGTCTTCCCTGCTGATCAGGGATGTTACCGTCCCATCAACATTCTGCATTATCCCCTTTTCGCACAGCTTTCGCAGCACCGTATAGGTGGTGGGCTTTTTCCAGTTCAGCTCCTTTTCGCAAAGCTTCACCAGTTCTCCCGAGGCGACGGGCTCATTTGCCCAGACGATATCCGCAAAACGTTCCTGCACGGCTCCAAGCTCAATATCACTCATTTTCCCTCATCCTTTCGCGGTTTATTCATATAAACCTTTATGTGTAGTTTATCGTAATAAACCAATTCTGTCAAGGATAAAAAAACATGGTTCTGAAAAACCATGGGGACGGACCTGCGTATGAGTATGATCGTGCATCGGCGATCATAACTGCGATGTATAGCATGATCCACGCTGTTCGTGGAAACAACAAAAAGCAGCGGATCATCATGATCCGCTGCTTTCAAATGCGTTTTCTCATGTTTTTTTAATGCTGTGCGCTTCGGATTATCCCTTCCAATTCTGCTATTATCCTATCTTTTTCTTCCAGTATTTTTTCCTTTTCGTCAAGTTCCGCCTGCATCTCCTCACGCGCAACCCTGCGTATTCTCTCGGATTCGGTTTCGTATGCAGTTCCGCCCATAATACTTTTCGCCTCCTTTTCGATCATGTTGCCGTCCGTGATATGTGTAACGATCGCATTTACAAAACTGCCCATTCACAGAAAGATCATCAGCATCACAACCGCAAAGCCTGTCACAAAAGCCAGCGCGCCTTTGTCATTATCTTTTTTCACCGCGATCTGGGGGATCTCCTCTATGGTGGTATAGACCAGAGCGCCGCCTGCGAGCGCCATGATATAAGGCATTATCCCGGGATACAGGACTATGATCACTACCGTGATCACGCCGAGCAGGGGCGTCGGCACGCCGGATACCACGCCCATAAAGAACGCCTTGCCGGCCCTGCTTCCTTTTTCCCGGATCGGCATGGACACATAGATCGCTTCCGGGATATTCTGAAGCGCGATGGCGATGGCCAGGACCAGCGCCACGGAGGACGAGACCCACTCCGTCCTCATAAAATGCGCCGCGTAGATCGCTCCCAGGGTGATACCCTCCGGGATATGATGGATCACCTCCGTCAGCATGACCTTGATCGCCGGGTCAAGACCGCTTTTCGGTCCTTCGGTGATATCCGCATAAACATGCGTATGCGGGATGAGTTTATCAAACAGAAGCTGGAGCGCCACCCCCAGAAAGAAACAGACCGTCACGGGGATGATCCCGTTTACCTCATCCCTATTCAGCGCTCCGATCGCCGGCTCGATCATGCCCCATACCGCTATGGAAAACATGATCCCCGAGCTGCATCCTACCAGTACCGCACGCAGTTCATCCGCTATACGGCTCTTTTTCGCATAGATCACCGCTGATCCGAGCAGGGTTCCGATCAGCGGGATGAGCATCCCGAAGATCGTATCACCGTCGGATAAGGTTTCCGATCTGTCCAGATAGCTGATCAGCGAACGGAAACCGATAAAGATCAGTATCGTTCCGCCCATGATCTCGGATCCCGACTTATAACGGTCACCGAAAATGCTTCCGATCTTTACACCGATCATCGAGATCACAAAAGTAATGACGCCGATCACGGCCACCGCAAACAGAACATTGATAAGGCGCGCTGCCGGAAACACTTCGACCGGGACCGCGACAAAGGTGATGCCGACGGCCAGCGCGTCGATGCTGGTAGCGACCGCCAGCAGAAACATCGTCTTTACGTCAAAGCCCGGCGACGCTTCCTCCTCTGGCGAAAGCGCTTCTTTGATCATATTGCCGCCGATCAGGGACAGCAGACCGAACGCCACCCAGGGTGCGATCGCGCTGATGTATTTCTCAAAGTTCGATCCGACCAGATAACCGGCCAGGGGCATGAGCCCCTGAAAGGCGCCAAACCAGACGCCGCACAGCAGATATTCCTTTTTTCCGACCTTGCCCGCCGCCAGGCCTTTGCATATGGAGACCGCAAACGCATCCATCGCCAGGCCGACCGATAACAGTATCAGTTCAAATAATCCCATATCTTCCTCCGCTCACCGAAAAAAAACCGGGTACGGAAAAACCATACCCGGGGTTCGATCCCTAATATACACCTCATGCATAGTTTTTCCATATGAACTACACATGAGTCTCGCATTTTAAAACAAGCCAGGCCGTATACGCCGGTATGTTGACTTGCTGCGTCAGACGCTTGCTACTCCCCCATGACCTTGTATTGAAGGCGATTCTATCACGTCAGAACGGCAGCGTCAAGCTCAACCGTGCCATCTCTCACACGATATTCCGTATCCCTTCACAGATCCGTCTTGCTATGCGCGGGTTGTTCATGGTATAAAGATGGATCCCGTCGGTATCGCTTACCAGCAGATCTATGATCTGACTGAGCGCATATGCCATACCCGCATCAAAGAGCGCCTCTTTGTTATCCTCATAGCGATCCACGATCTTTTGGAAACGCAGCGGAAACGACGCATTGCACATTGAAACCATGCGTTTGATCTGCGCTGCTTTGACCACCGGCATGATCCCGGGAATGACGGGGACATCGATATCCGCGATGCGGCATCTTTCCCTGAGATCATAGAAGATCTGATTGTCGAAGAAAAGCTGGGAAAGCAGTACTTCCGTTCCTGCATTTACTTTCAGCTTCAGATGCTTTATCTCGTCCACCATATTCTCCGACTCCGGATGACGCTCGGGATAGCAGGCCCCGAGTATGCAGAAATCATAACGTTCCTTCAGATACGCCGTCAGATCCGAAGCATAGGTAAAATCCCGCTTCTTCGGGATATCCTCGCGCTCATCGCCCCTGAGTGCCAGTATGTTCTCGATTCCCGAGGACCTGAGGACTTCCGCAAATTCATCGATCTCCTTTTTATCATAATGAAGACAGGTCAGATGCACCACCGGTTCGACCCGGTATCTCTCCTTGATCTTCCGCGCAAGCTCTATGGTCTTATTGCAGTTGCAGCTTCCTCCCGCGCCGAAAGTCACACTGATAAAATCCGGCTTCAGCTCACACAAAACCTCCAGCGTGTCATCTATATTCTTCAGTTCCTCATCCTTCTTCGGCGGGAAGATCTCAAATGACAGAGTTCTCCCGCCTTTCTTATAAAGCTCCGATACCTTCATCGATCTACGCCTCTTTACGTATGAGCTCCGCTGCCTTTACCAGATGGATCAGGCTCGCTCTCGTTTCCTCTTCCCCTCTGGTCTTTAATCCGCAATCCGGATTTACCCACAGTTTATCATCCGCTACTTTCTCTCTCATCCTGCGGAGCGCCGATACGAGCTCCTCCACGGAAGGGATCCTGGGTGAATGGATATCATATACGCCCGGACCGGTCTCGGTCTCAAAATGACATTCCTTCAGCGCGTCAAGTATCAGCAGGTCCGATCTCGATGCTTCAAAGGTGATCACGTCCGCATCCATATCGTCGATCGCCGGGATGATATCCGTAAACTCGCTGTAGCACATATGCGTATGGATCTGTGTTTCCGCCTTCACGCCGCTGTGCACCAGCCGGAAGGCAGGGATCGCGAAATCCAGATACTCGCTGTACCAGTCGGATCTTCTGAGAGGAAGCTTTTCACGAAGCGCAGCCTCATCGATCTGTATGATGCGGATCCCGTTCTTTTCCAGATCCAGCACCTCATCACGGATCGCAAGCGCGATCTGGGTCATGGACTCTTTAATGCTGATATCCTCTCTCGCAAACGACCAGTTTAAGATCGTCACGGGACCGGTCAGCATCCCTTTCACCGGCTTATCCGTAAGAGACTGCGCAAACACGGACCACTCCACCGTGATGGGCTTTTTTCTGCTCACGTCACCCCAGATGATCGGAGGCTTCACGCATCTGGTACCGTAGGACTGCACCCAGGCCTTCTCCGTAAAAAGATAACCGGAAAGTGATTCCCCGAAGTATTCCACCATGTCGTTCCTTTCATACTCTCCATGAACCGGCACATCGATGCCGATACTCTCCTGCCATTCGATCGCGCGTCTGATCTTTTCTTTATTAAATTCCTTATACTGCCGCTCATCGATCTCGCCTTTACGGAATAAAGAACGGTTCTTCTTTACGTCCGGCGTCTGCGGGAAGGAACCGATGGTCGTCGTCGGGAATTTCGGCAGTTTCAGAGTCTCTTTCTGGATCCGTTCCCTTTCCCTCCTCGCAGGTTTTCTTGTATAAGCCTCCTCCCCGATCGCCGAAAGCCGTTCCTGTACTTCCCTGTTTTCGCAGTCTCTTTCTTTTGCAAACAGCCCCACATTCTCTCTGTAAGCCTCAAATGCATCCCGGTCTCCGCTTTCGGCGATATTTGCGATCTGCCGCAGCTCTCCCAGTTTCTCCTTTGCATAGGCAAAATACTGCTTATGATCTGCGGAAAGCTTCTTTTCCGCTTCCAGCGTATACGGGACATGCAGCAGGGAACAGGAAGTGGAAAGCACGACGTCGATCCCTTTTCCCTTGAGGTACTCCAGCCGGTCCAGCGTCTCGGGATAGCGGTTCTTCCATATGTTCTTCCCGTTGATCAGCCCCGCAAACAGAAGCTTATCCTTCGGGAAAGAGTATTTATCGATCAGTTCCACGGTCTGCTTCCCCTCAACAAAGTCAAGACCGATCCCGTCAAAGTCCAGGCCGCAGAGCAGCTCGTACACGTCGCGCACATCCCCAAAATAAGTCTGGAGCAATACTTTCAGCTTTCCTTTTCCGGAAAGGAGCTCCTGATAAAGCTGCTTCAGAAACTCTTTATCCTCACCGGCCAGGTCTTTTACCAAAGCCGGTTCATCGATCTGTACCCATTCCGTCCCACGCGCTTCCAGTCCTGCGAGAAGCTCCCGGTAAGCGCGGACCAGCGCAGACGAAAAATCCTCCCTTTTCTTCGTTCCGCTGTATCTGCAGAGAGAAAGCAGCGTATAGGGACCGGCGATCACCGGCTTGGTCTGCGTATTGCTTTCTCCCGCTTCCTCGTATTCGTCAAAAACCTTCGTTCCGGCCAGACGGATCTCCGCATCATCTTCCAGTTCCGGAACGATATAATGATAATTGGTATTAAACCACTTTTTCATCGCGAGTGCTTTCACGTCACCCTTATCTCCCTGATAGCCTCTGGCCATGGCAAAATAGGTGTCCAGGGCAGATAAACCGAGCTCCTTATATCTCCCGGGTATGATATTGAACAGAACGGCCGTATCCAGAAGACCGTCATAAAAAGAAAAATCATTTGAAGGGATCAGGTCGACCCCCGCCTCCTTCTGACTGCGGATATGCTCCGCCCGAAGCTGTTTTGCAATGCTTAAGAGTTCCCGCTCGGAAAGCTCTCCTTTAAAATACTTTTCCGATGCAAATTTCAGTTCCCGTTCCGCACCGATCCTCGGATATCCCACAACTGACGTAAGCATGTTCGTTCCTCCTTTGTTTTTTGTTCTTCGAGAAGTGTAAACCCAGTTTTCGGATAGGTAAAATACATAAATCTTTCATATGGCCATAGATTTTATCTATGGCACATGGTATAATACTCAAAAATCCTATCTGCGGAGGTCGATATGACACTGAAACAATTGCAGTATGTTGTGACCGTAGCGGAAACGGGAAACATCACCGAAGCGGCAAAAAAGCTTTTCATAGCCCAGCCGTCCCTGACGGCTTCCGTCCGTGAACTCGAAAAAGAATACGGCTTCAGCATTTTTATCCGTGATAATAAAGGCGTGCAGCCGACGCCGGAGGGCGATGAATTCTTAGGCTACGCCAGACAGGTCCTGGAACAGGCAAAGCTCATCGACGAACGTTACACGGGTTCCCGCAAAGGTAAGCAGCGCTTCTGCGTGTCTGCGCAGCATTATTCATTTGTCGTGGAAGCATTTGTAGAATTACTGAAAGAATGCGGTGGCGATAAATACGAGTTTCATATGCGTGAAACCCAGACCTACGATATCATCGATGACGTGGCCCATCTCCGCAGCGAGATCGGTATCCTCTACCTGAACGATTTCAACGAAACCGTCATCCGCAAGACCTTGCGGGATAACGAGCTTACTTTTAAAAAGCTGTTCACGGCGAAACCGCATGTTTTTATCGGGAAGAATTCTCCCCTGGCAAAGAAACGTTCCCTGTCCCTCATGGATCTGAAACCTTACCCCCGGCTCTCCTACGAGCAGGGAAACCATAACTCCTTCTACTTTTCCGAAGAGATCCTGAGCACGGCCGACTGCGACAAAGAGATCGTCGTCTGCGACCGCGCAAGCTTATTCAATATGCTGATAGGTCTGAACGGCTACACGATCTGCAGCGGCCTGATCAGCGAAGAACTGAACGGCCCCGGCATCATTGCAAAGCCGCTGAAGGTGGATGACCACATGGAGATCGGCTATATCCTCCCGGTGAACATCCCTCCTTCACAGCTTACACAACGATATATAGAAATACTGAAGCAGCTGCTGTAAAGCCGCCGTCATTCAACATTCTTCAGCGCCACATCCAGAGGTATCTTCCGGATCCGGATCAGATCGATCAGCGACACCAGCGCGTAACCGATCAGCAGATAGACCACGGACAGGACCATCGACTGCCTGCTCATATAGAACGCAAAGTATCCGTCCATCTGCAGCACGAAGATCTTGAAGACGAGCAGCATCAGCGCGTATCCTGCAAAGAAGCTCAGGACCGAAAAGATCACGACGACTATGGCAGTCGGCAGGATATACAGGGATGCGATCTCCTTATTCTCAAATCCCAGTATCTTGACCATCGAGATCGAATGCTCGTTCCTCTCAATGATGATCTTTGCCAGCAGATATATGAGCGCCGCCGCCAGAACGATCAGAACGTATTTAAATACATTGATCGCTCCGCCAAGGGAATGGATGAGCTGATTCGTCACCTTGGTGATATCCTCGGACGTGATCACCGTTGCGATATCGCTCTCCTCTATGTCCGTGATCTCCTCGTGTGAAAAATAGCCCGAAAACTCATCCGCTTCCTTTTCAAAAACCTTGTTGAAATCCTCATTCTTCATGAATACCGCGATACCGCCGTCATAATCGGTCTGTCCCGCGATCTTAAACTCATAGCTTTTGTTTTCGTATTCCTCATGCAGCTTTATCACATCACCCACCGCCAGGTCGAATTTTTTGATGAAAGCGCTTGATGCATATACCGCATTTTCGTCAACGTCATTTCCCAGACGGACATAGGCGCTGTTATCCTCTATGCCGTATACGGTAACGCTCTCATCTCCCCCGCTGCCCATTCCCATGCGCATCGAAGAAGTATTTTTCTCATACATCAGGCTTTTCGCGCTGAAGCGCTCCGCCCCTTCCACAGCGGTGTCAATCGTCTCTCCGTCTTCATCGGTACTTCCCATCAGCATATACTGATACTCGGCAAATACCATATCTCCCGCATTCTCTCCGTAATGCTCAAGCGAATCCGGCAGACCGAAGGCGAAGCAGAGCATGAGTTCGATAAATACGACACCAAAGATCAGCACCAGGTAATTGGGCATATTCTGAAACAGTATCCTTAAGCGGAAACGGCCAAGGAAGGACCACGCCGGAAGGCGTCTTGCTTTTGTCCTTTTATTCTTTGCCAGATCATGCCTCAGAAAACGCAGCGGGCTGATCTGCATCTTGCTTACGATCACCGTCAGGTTAATGACCAGCATCAGGATAAAGGGGATCACCGTCGTCTTGATCAGGGCCGTTTTACTCCACACGATATGGCAGGGCGGCAGACTGTAGCTTTGATAATACAGGTCGAGCGCCACGGTTTTAAACAGCGTATACCCGAGAATGTTCCCGATAACGGCCCCAAGTATCGTAACGATCAGCGGCATGGACATGAAATGCCGTATCAGTTCCGCTTTCGTATATCCCGACGCCCGCAGGGTCCCGATCACCGATGCTTCCTTCTCTATGGTATTGCTGATCGTGATGCCGAATATGAACGCGATGACTCCGATCAGGATATAACAGAGTATGCTTGTCGTCGTGGAATCGCCTTCGATATCCGAAGGCGCGAAATTGCGCGCCTGGCTTAAATATCCCGGCAGGTAATCCTCAAGTTCATTCTCATACACCAGAGTCTGCGTGATGAGCGCTTTCAGAAAAGAATCGGCGAGATCCGCCTGCTCCGTCTTTCCCTCCGGTGCTGTGCAGTATTTATATGCATAATTATAATGGATGCGCGAGTCAAGCCGGTCGAAGGCCGAAGGCGTCAGCATCGCCACATCAAAACCGAATGCGTCAAACATCAGATCCGTATTCTTCTCATGCAGCGTCAGATAGTTCACATACGACAGAAGGCCTGCGATCTTAAAGCTTTTGCCGGCGACCGTGATCCTGTCTCCCATCCCGACTCCCGCATTCTGCGCATGCATACGGTCGATCGCGATCTCATCATCGGCCACGGGCGCGCCGCCTTCAAAAAAGACTGCCTTATCGATCTGCGAGTCCGTCTTAAAGATCCTTACCGTCGCATCCTGTTTTCCGTCATTGTCAAAATCCTCGGCTTCGTTTCTGTAAAAGTGTTCATAGATCTTTACGGCCGCAGGTGAAAAAACCTCGCTGTCCAGGTCATAGCGTTTCGAGATCTCATCCCATTTTTCGTCTACGGCCCTGACCACCTCTTCATGCGCCTCTTCATATGCTTCATCAACTGCTTTTCTGTATTCCTCCGATCCTTTTGCCTCTTTCAGCGCATCCTCAAAACCGGCCTCTATGGCCTGATCGATCTGCTCCCGTATCGTTTTTTCATCACTTATCCCATAGGCATCGCATTGGGTACGCACAGCTTCTTCGATCGCCGCGTTTACTTCTTCCCTGAGCTTTTCATCAACGGCGGCGGCCACTTCTTTGTCGGCTTCCTTTATCCCTTTTTCGATAAAGAAACTCCGCACATCGGCTTTTTCGCCCGCAGCGATATCTTCAAGCATCTTATCCGATGCTTTGCGCGTGATCTCAAAACTGCCGTCCTCCAGGACAAGCTCCTCTACTCCGGCGTTGATCTGCGCCAGCATACTGTCATGTCCGACATACATTCCGGAGATCACGCCGATCATCAGTACCATAAAGATGATGATCACAAGATATTTGTGCCAGTCCCTGATCAGCTCCCTGGGCACTCTTTTAATAAGCGGATTTTTCATCATATCACCTACCATTCCAGTTCTTCAGCCGTAAGCTTCTTCTCATTCCGGTCATTATGCCGGACCACGCCGTCTCTCAGCTTGATCACATGATCCGCCATATCTTTGATCGCTTCGTTATGCGTTACCATGATGATCGTGCTGCCGAATTTCTTATTGCAATCCTCGATCAGCGCCAGGATCTCTTTCGACGTCTTATAATCGAGCGCTCCCGTCGGTTCGTCGCACATGAGTATATCCGGATTTTTTACTACCGCGCGCCCGATCGATACTCTCTGCTGCTGGCCTCCCGATAACTGGTTCGGATATTTATACTTGTGATCCTGAAGCCCGAGTGTGGTGATCACCTCTTCAACGTCCAGCGGCTTTTCCGAAAGATAAGCCCCCACTTCGATATTTTCCTTCACATTCAGATTCGGGATCAGGTTATACATCTGGAACACATAACCCAGATGCCTGCGCCGGTATGCCGTAAGCTGCTTCTCGTTCATATCTTCCAGCTTATCGCCTTTGATGCTGATATAGCCGGAATCCGGCGTATCGATACCTCCGATGATGTTCAAAAGCGTCGACTTTCCCGATCCCGACGGACCCAGGAGCACGCAGAATTCCCCTTCATCGACCGTAAAACTCATGCCCCGCAGTACGTCCTGTTTTGCTTCCCCTGTCCCGAAGCTTTTTTTCAGATCCCTGATCTCCAAAAATACTTTGTTCATAACTCCTCCTTTTTTTGAATAATGATATCAAACTCGATTGATATTCTGTTCATATGATGCTTACGGATTGCTCCGTGCTACGCACTCCCGCATCTCCGCTTCGCTTCGGTCGGTGCCAAACGTGTGCCACCGGCACACGGCACCCTACGATCATTCGCAATCCGCGGGACTGCCTTTAAAACAGGCAGTCCGCTACAGCTAAAGCATGCACGAGCACTAAACTCATGCTTCGCATTCGTTAAGTGCTTGTAGTATTGCTCATGCTCGTGCGGGTTCCAAACTCATGAGCCGATTCATGCAAGCATGATCGTCTCATGAGCTTTTAACCCTTGCATCACTTAACGCAAAAACCCGGATATGGCAAAAACCATATCCGGGTCCGGGATCAGTTCATATACAGACTCCATGCATAGTTTTTGCTACACATGAGTCTCGCAATTTGAAGCAAGCCAGACGACAAGGCCGGGATTGTTGACTTACTACGCAAAGCGCTTGCTACTCCCCCATGGGGTATTTCCATTATGATATTAATCATGCCAGCTGTATAAAGCGCATCAGCTTTGCTTATGAACTCATCATATCATCATATGAACATATAGTCAAGTGTTATTTACGTGATCTGCCAGTTTTCCGCTGCCTGTCTGATCTTTACAAATTCGGCATACTTACCGCCGAGACGGACCAGTTCCTCATGTTTCCCTTTTTCCGCGAGTCTTCCGTTATCGATCACAAGGATCTGGTCGGCCGCTTCGATCGTCGCCAGACGGTGAGCGATGATGATCACGCTTTTCCCTTTGGACAGCTCCGATATCGCGCCCTGGATCAGATGCTCGTTCTCCGGATCGATACTGGCCGTTGATTCATCCAGGATGATGATCGGAGAATCCTTAAGGATCGCTCTTGCGATAGAGATCCTCTGTTTCTGGCCGCCCGACAGTGTTCCGCCGCCTTCACCGATCACGGTATCGTAGCCCTCCGGAAGTTCCATGATAAAGTCGTGGCAGCGTGCTTTTTTCGCCGCATCGATCATTTCCTCTTCGGAAACCTTCTCCCTGCCGAAGCAGATATTGGCCCGGATGGTATCGTTAAACAGATACACATTCTGAAACACCATGGATATATTCGAAAGCAGGCTGTCCAGGCTGTATTTCCTTACATCCGTTCCGCCAAGGGTGATCGATCCTTTCGATACGTCATAAAATCTGGCGATCAGATTGCAGATCGTTGTCTTGCCGCTTCCGGAAGGGCCGACGATCGCCGTAGTGGATCCCTGCGGTATATCAAAGCTGATATCCTGCAATACCTTTCTGCCTTCCGCCGATACCGCAGTCTCATCCGAATCCGAATAGGAAAACTCCACATTACGGAACGCGATATCATAGTTCTGCGGCCGGATCTCTTCCCCCTCCGCATCCAGAAGTCTGGCTTCGGAAAACATCTCCATTTTATCGAAGGCGTTGTTGATCACGGATAATACATGCGCACTGTCCGCGATAGGTTCCACGGAATTGAAGATCGACATCGACAGAAAGGCAACCACCAGTACTATAAACAATTCCAGTCTTCCGGCCAGCGCCGCATACATCACCGAAATGATCATCCATACGCTGGCCGCCTTTAAGGCAAAGATATGCAGACAGTTATAAGGGATAAATCCCCATTCGATCTTCAATGCGATCTTCTTTGCACTTGCGCAGGCCTGTGTAAAATCCCTGACCGAAGCGCCCTCCATGCCAAAAGATTTGACTACCGGAAGACCTCTGGTATATTCCAGGGCAGCTCTTGTAAGACGTTCATTCTCCGCATTCAGTACCTTCGTATTTACCGCGCTGTGTTTCGAGATCATACAGAGGAATACGAAGGAAAGCGCCACGCCCGCGACGGCGATCAGCGCGCATTCCGGGACCGTAACTGCCAGGAACAGAAGGATGCAGAGGAAATTCAGATACCCTCCTATAAAGCCGTCTACCATACGGATCCCCATGTTTTCCAGCGTCGCCAGGCCTGTTGTGATCGCATTCAGGATGGCACCGGTATCATTTGTCTGGAAATACCCGAGCGACACACGTTTTAATGCCTCGCCGATCTTTAAGCGGTCGCGCGCTACCAGCTCATAACCGATCTTTTCATGAAAGCGCGCTTTCAGATAGTCAAACAGAAACCTCGCCAGCACCATGAGGGCTATGATCAGAAAGCTCTTAAACGCAAGCCCCGTTTCCACTCCGTTTCCCTTTCGCAGATCTCCGATGATACGGCTGATCACATAGCCTGCATATGCTGTCGGAGCCGCGATCGCCCAGGAGGATAAGAACGAAAATACAAATCCCGCAAACAGGCTTGCTTTGAATTCTCCACACCAGTCTATGATCCTTTTGATCGTCTTAAACATTTTCTTATATCTCCTTATGACCCTTCACTGTTATTATTTTCCGTTTATTGCTGTTCCGCACGCCTCGCCGCGTCATGGCTGTCCGCCTCCGGCTGCCCAGTTTTTCGCGCCGATATGCGCCTGCCACATCCTCTGATACAGCGCTGATCGCTGCATCAGTTCCTCCTGCGTTCCCACCGCCTCGATCTGCCCGCCATTTAACACAACGATGCGGTCCGCGCTCCTGATCGTGGACAAACGGTGCGCGATCACAAGCAGTGTCTTGCCCTTTGTCAGATTGGCTATGGATTCCTGAAGCTTCGTTTCATTTTCCGGATCGGTAAACGCCGTTGCTTCATCCAGGATAACGATAGGCGCATCCTTAAGCATCATCCTGGCGATCGCGATCCTCTGCCGCTCGCCTCCCGACAGACGTTTCCCGGCTTCACCGGCAGATGTGTTGTATCCGTCCGGGAGTTTACTTATAAACTCATCACAGCATGCCGCTTTTGCAGCCGCGATCACTTCTTCATCCGTAGCCTTCGGATTGCCCAGACGTATGTTTTCCATAAGCGATCTGGAAAAAAGGAAATTATCCTGTGTGACAAAACTTACGATATCCGCAAGCGTCGTCACCTTCATATCTTTGATGTCGATCCCGCCGATCTTTATGCTTCCGCTGCTCACATCCCAGAATCTCGCGATCAGTTTGGCCACCGTCGATTTTCCGCCGCCGCTGGGTCCCACCAGCGCGGTAAAACTCCCCTCATTCATGCTAAGATCGATCCCGTGAAGCACCTCGCCCTGCGCTTCATCATAGGTAAAATGCACATCCTTTAGCTCAATGCTATAATTTTCCGGCCGTCTCTCTTCTTCCGGTTCCGGCAGACTCCTGATATTTAATAATTTCTGGATCTCCAGTACCGTGTACTGCATCTGCCTCAGGCCGTTTGAAAAGATCTCGATCTTCGCCATGCTGATCACCATGGACATCGCCAGCATGACCGCGAGCGCCATCTCCGAAACCGTCAGGCTGCCTTTACTCACCAGCAAAACACTGACCGGTACCACGCCCAGTAAGGTGGCGGGCATAAAGGCAAAGGCCAGCTTCATCGTAACCCAGGTTGATTCCAGCCACTCGATGATAAAATCCCTGTAGTCACGGATCGATCCGGCAAATTTCTCATAGCTCACACCGGATCTGCCGAACGCCTTGATCACCTCGATACCTTCCACATACTCCACGATCACACTGCTCATATGCGCATTGGCTTCCTGATACTTCGTCATGTTTTTCCCGCTGATCACAAAAGTCAGGATCATAAAAACCAGGCCCAGAGGAAACGCCAGAAGCGCCGCCAGCGCCACACGGATATCCACCATGGCCAGGGCGGCAAAACAGACGATCGGGAGCAGGATATGTCCGGCGCCTTCCGGGACCACGTGCGCCAGCGGAGGCTCGATATCCTCGATCTTATCCACGATCACGCCCTTGATCTCACCGATCGGATGCGCGTACACCTCTCCGAGCGGCGCTTTCAGGAACACATCCGCGACCTTCAGCCGCAGGCCTTCCAGTACGTTAAATGCAACATAATGGGACATCCCGGTAGATAAGCCGAAACAAAGCACCCTGATCAGATAAGCACAGAGCGCGATGAGGCAGAAATGAAGTACATATGCCTGATCCAGCTCCTCTGCGATATACCTGTCCAGTATACGGTAGACACAATAATACGGGATGAGTCCCGCCAGCAGGCTGATCATCGATAACACCACCGAGATCCCCAGCCGTCCGCCGCTTCCGTGCGCGTATGAAAGCAGCGTTCCAAACCACTTTTTTTCTTCTTTTGTTGCTTCTTTGTTCATAGCCTTTCCTTTCTCCTCCTGTATTCTATGATGTCGGGTCAATCTGTTTTGCGCTAACGCTTTGCCCTTTTTGTTTACTAAGCCCCAAAACGGCCTCACCGCCTGATCCCATGACGGAACCAGACGGTGAGTGATATCTACGATATGAAATTGTATGCTTATTCAGACGCCCATCAGTTTTTTCCAGCCCGGCAGGAAGAATTTCTCCAAAGTCACCAGAGCTTCTTCCGCTTCCTTCCGCGGATAATTGTGTACTACCGGTTCAAACAGCGCCGTGAGATAAGCCGTCAGCAAAAGGTGCAGCTGCTGCGCTGTCATTTCCGGCGCGCTGATCCCGGATGCCCTCAGCTCCTCCAGATATGCCAGGAACTTATCCTGCGCCATCTCCGTCATACCGTGAAGGAAGTTCTCATATTTGCTGCCCTTCGACTTGGCGATCAGCAGATGATAATCCTCCATGTCCGGATAGATCACTTCCCGCATCATATCGATAAAGGAATCCTGCCAGACCATCTTCCGGCGTTTCTTTACCGGTTCCTCGTATCTCTGCATATGCGCATAGGCCCAATTCATCAGTTTCTCTTCTGCCGGAGACACCAGCTGGTAAAAGAGATCCTCCTTGTCCCTGCAATGACGGTAAATGGCTGCCGCCGTCATCTGACAGCGTTCTCCGATCCTGCGCATCGACGCCTTTTCGAATCCCATTTCCAGGAATTCCGCTTTGGCAGCCGTCATGATCTTTATATGACTGATCGTTTTATCTCTCGGCACTTCTTATATTCCTTCTTTCTCCGGCGTGTTCGCTAACATTGTATGCTAACGGCATTAGCTAACGATGTTATACAAAAAAAGGAGCCGATTGTCAAGCTCCTTTTTTACGTGCATGCCTTATGGAACTGTTATAAAATAAACTTACAGCTGCGCTGCCCTCCGATCTTACAGACGTGCAAGGCTCTTTCCGAGCTCGTTACAGGCCTGAAGCGCGTCCGCATCCGGCGCTTCATGTGCGATCACGCCTTCTCCGCCGACTACCGTGGCTCCCGCATTCTTCATGCGCTGCGTCCAGTCTCTCATCCACTGTCCGTCGCCCCAGCCATAGGAACCGAAAAGCGCTACCGTCTTTCCTTTTACGATCGCTTCTGCTTCTGCCACAAACGGTTCCATCTCGCTCTCTTCCAGCACTTCATCTCCCATTGCGGGACAGCCCATTGCAAAACCGGCCACATTTTTCAGCTCATCCACTTTGGCCTCTCCCGGCTGCAGATATACCACTTCTTTCCCTTCCGAAGTCACGCCTTCGCCCACTGCCTGTGCCATCTGACCGGTATTTCCTCCCTGCGTCCAGAAGATCACATATACCTTATCCATTCTGTCAATCCTCCTGTAAAAGTATTGGTTATATATGCCTACCGATAATTAGTCTATACTAACTATATTAAAATGTCAATCACTGAATCTCCAATACTTCAAAAAGGTTCGCAGATACGGTCACGGCTCCCTTTTCCTGCTTTCCGTTTTCTGACATTTACAGATATTTCTCAAAAAATGCCTGCATCTTATCAAAGGGGATATAGTCCTTATCCCCGCCGTCATAAAGGTCCGTATGCACCGCGTCCGGGATGATCATCAGTTCCTTGTTGTCCGTATACCTGCTGTCCCGGATCATGTCGGCATAAGCATCCTTCGAAAAATAACAGGAATGCGCTTTCTCACCATGAATAAGAAGGACTGCGCCCCGGATCTCGTTACTGTATTTAAGGATAGGCTGATTCACGAAAGACTCGCAGCCTGTCACATTCCAGCCGCCGTTGGAGTTCAGGCTTCTCTTATGATAGCCTCTGTCCGTCTTGTAATAATCATGATAGTCTTTTACAAAGAAGGGCGCATCTTCCGGAAGAGGATCCACAACGCCGCCGCCAAGCTTATATTCTCCGGCTTTCAGATCTGCAAGCCGCTGCGCGCACATGGCTGCTCTCTTTTGATACCTTGCTTCTTCACTGTCCTCAGAATCAAAGTATCCTTTGGCATTTACTCTAGTCATATCGTACATGGTCGACGCGACGGTGGCTTTTACTCTGGTATCCAGTGCCGCCGTATTGATCGCCAGGCCGCCCCAGCCGCAGATCCCGATGATACCGATACGCTGCGGATCAACTCTTTCATGCAGAGAGAGAAAATCGACTGCCGCCATAAAGTCCTCGGTATTGATATCGGGGGACGCCATATAGCGGACATTTCCGCCGCTTTCTCCCGTGAAAGACGGGTCAAAAGCAATAGTCAGAAATCCTCTTTCCGCCATAGTCTGCGCATAGAGCCCTGAGCATTGTTCCTTGACTGCGCCGAAGGGACCGGAAACGGCGATCGCAGGAAGCTTTCCTTCTGCATTCTTCGGTATATAAAGATCCGCTGCAAGCGTGATCCCGTATCGGTTTACAAAAGTTACTTTGCTGTGTTCCACCTTCTCACTGCGTGAAAAGGTCTTGTCCCATTCCGTTACTAATGCGAGTTCTTCTTTTCTGATCATTGTTCTACCTCCATAGATCATTATGTATCGCTCTGTTTCTTTGGTCCTGCATTACAGTGCATCCTTAAGAGCACTACCGGCTTTTATTTTTCGCCAACGCTTAATGTGATCGTCACATCAGCGTTCCCGAGAAGCTGTTTCAGCTCTTCCGGCGGCAGATCTAGCTTTCCAAGCCTTGTGTAAGACCAGGAATTACTTCCGTAAAAAACGACCAGCTGATCTCCCGAATATAAAACGATGTCTCCGGCCTGCGTTGTGATCTGCTTATCATTTTGTGTTAGTCTTTTTCCGATGGTTCCCACCTGTTCAAAACCGCCGTACCCGGACATTTCAATGGAAAGCCCGGGGGCCGCCAGGTCTTTTAATTCTTGTACTGCAGCATTGTCTTCCCAGGATACATCTACAACAGTCTGATCTATTTTCATTACCATGTTCGTTTCACCTTTACTTTTTTCATCCGGATAAATATCATCAGCATTACGCGATACAGCATCATCTGCCGGCTTGCTTGTTTCTTTATCTGCCGCAGTCTGCTCAATCTTCGCTGCGGCCTCCGGCATCTCTGCATTATTAAGTCCTGTTTCCGTCACGGGATGCTCCTGCATCTTTGCGCTGTCCGCATTCCCGCAAGCTGATACCACAATGCTCAACGCAGCTATGACAGAGAACAATATCCGCTTTTTTCTAATCATGATCATTTAACCTCAGCGCTCTTTCTTTGCTTCTTTTTCTGCCCTGCTTATTATCATGTCGATACGGTCCACCCTTCTCTGGCTTTCATGCATCTCATCAAGAAGCACACATCTGTGTTTTTTCAGATACCTGATCAGTTCTGTCATATTCCGTGATTCATAGAGTTTTCGTGCCGCCTCTTTCTGCTCAGGTCTGCACCCCAGTCCCGAAAGATCCGCTATCATTTCGTTCAATTCCATCTCAAAGCCTCATAAATGATCTCTGCTTCTCTCTGGTCTTAAGTATATGGTA
>JAEELW010000162.1 GCA_016282915.1 Lachnospiraceae bacterium
AGTCTGAGATTTTTCATAGGCCACCTCCTCAGTCTTCGTCTTCTTCATCGGTCTCTTTTGAAGTGCTGATCTTCTTCAGGAGCACAACCACAAAGAGTTCGATAAACATGACAGCACATACGAGGTTCAGGACGGAAAAGCTCAGCTTGCCGTTTTCGATCATCCGTCCGTCAAGGATCGCCATTATGGTAATGATCAGATTGATCACTCCTATGAATCCGAAAAATACGAGCAGGCTTTTTTCTTTATCTTTCAGGGAGAAATAGGCTTCGTGCCATACACAGTAGGCGACAAAAACCATAAGGCCCGGGAAGATCGATGCCGCGCAAAGCACGTAGCCCTGTACCGGCAGCAGTTCCAGTATATCGATCGTGATCGCAAGGAACATGCTGACGAGGATGGTCATAAATCCCAGGCAGTACGCCTTCCCACGTTCTAGCTGCTGACGCTCGTCGAAATCTCCGCGGCCTTTTGTCACGGCAAGGAAGATAGTGAACGTCAGGATGAGCAGGATGATCACAAAGATCCATAAGGCGAAAAGGGGATCGTCGCCCATAGTCACTCTGGTCATCTCATAGTCCATACGGACGACGGCATCGCCGCCGTAGCGGCCAAAACCTACATCCTCCGCAAGCTGTTCGGCCTGTCTTGCAGGACAGAGGTTTTCTTTGGCGAATTCAATGAAGCTGCCACGGTCGGTAAAGTAAGTATATATCGCTCTGTATTGTCCTGCCGTAAGTTCCAGGACCGTATCGGCATATATATAACCCGCGCAGGTGGAGAAGATCTGTTCTCCCGTATTGTCAAAGATCTGAATGACCGTGAGGAAATGGACATCGGAGATAGGGATGTCTAAAAGCTTTTTCTTGTCCATACCTTCCGGCATCCAGCCGTAATCGATCCGGTATGAGCCATCCTTATAGATCGTGAAATCGGATGTGCTGCTCCCGGGAGTCACGATACCGTCTTTTACCGTGATCTCATTTTCCCATCGCGAATTCGAATAATTGTTATCCGTCGCACCTTTCGAAAAAAAGAAAGGCAGTATGACAACCCCCAGTACCAGGATGATCATAAGACAGATCAAAACGATTTTTCCCTTTTTCATGCCGGAACCTCCTTTTCGACATCTTTTATACTTAGTCTGTTTTTGAATGTTTCCCGTTATTCCCCGGCCATTCCCGGGAAGAGCCTGGTTTAACGATTTTCTTCCTGTGAAAATGATCATACTACCCGCCTTACATTCTGTCAAGTATATTTTACATTTTGTCATTGAACTTTTTGCGGCAGAATTTCCGATCCACTAAAAATCCAATAAAAAAACCCGGGGGGCAGGCCCCCGGGCTTCGGAAATCTTACCAGATCTCCCTTCCCTTTTCATCGGGAATGCCGCTCTTCCGGTAGAAGTAGGAATTCACCTGGTCGCACCACTCGCGCGCGTTCACGAGCTGGCGTTCGAAACGTTCCCGTACGTTTTCAAAGATCTCTTCATCAAGCTTATCCTTAAGGGTATCCCACTTTGCTGCCAGACCGCGGGCTTCTTCATAGCCTTCAAAATGGGAATCATAGATGTGCTGGATCACGGTCTTTCCGCTGTGCAGCACATGGGTATACGGAAGGTGATGGAAGAAAAGCACCAGCTCATCCGGACACTTGCCGGGGTCGTTATAAATGGACGCGTTGGGCTCGTTGTACTGGAGCGCATAGCCGGTGCCTTTGTCGCTTCTGTCCACGCCGATCCCGAGATGGTCGGCTCTGTGATAGGTGCCCCAGCGGTCGTATTCGTAACCGTCCACGCTGCAGCCGTAATGCGTTGCGGGCTGTACCATCCAGCCGATCCCCAGGGGGCTGGTGTATTTTTCGTAGATCTCTCTGGAACGGAGAAGGATATCGCAGATTGCGGCGATCACGCTTTCGTCCGAAGAGATCGTCATCCTCACAAATTCCTCTGCGATCTGTGCGGAGGAAAGCTCATTTTCAAAAGCAAGTCTTCCGAAACCGAAAAGGTTTGCTCCCGCGAGATAGTTTCCGGTCCAGTTCAGATCGTTTCCGGTATTGGTAACCGCGGCGATGCCGGAGTATCTGCTTGCAAAGGTCTTTCCGCTGATGATATCCGCGACGGTATCATCCTCTTCTTTGCAGTAAGTCTTAAAAGCGAGGATCTCTTTAAATTCGGGGATGAGGAAACATACGTCGATCTGATGACCGGTATATTCCTGCGCGATCTGCACCTCCAGCATCTGGTTGGTCTTTCTGAGGCCGCCGAGGAGAGGGGAAACCGGTTCACGGATCTGGAAATCCATCGGCCCGTTTTTGATCTGAAGGATGACATTGTCGTGATAATCCCCGTCCATGGGCATGAAATTGTCATAGCCTGCACGAGCGCGGTCTGTCTTTCTGTCTCTCCAGTCCTGTTTGCAGTTATAGACGAAGCAGCGCCAGATGATGATGGCGTTGTATTCTTTTACGATATCGGCCAGCATGTTGGCGCCGTCGGCCTGGGTCCTTCCGTAGGTGAAGGGACCGGGACGTCCTTCCGAATCGGCTTTTACCAGAAAACCTTTGAGCGTGGGGATCCTGCGGAACACTTCGGCCATTTTTTCCTTCCACCAGGCGATGACGTTTTCATCCAGCGGATCGGCACTGTCCAGACCGCCGATCTCAATGGTCGAAGCATAATTGAGGCTCATGTACAGCCCGATGCCGTAATCCGCAAAGATCTCGCCCATACGCGCCAGTTTTTCAAAATAGCGTTCCGTGATCATGTAGGATGCGGCGTCCTTGACATTTACATTGTTGATCACCACGCCGTTGATCCCCACGGCGGCGATCAGGCGGGCGTAATCTTTTGTGCGTTCGTCAATGATGATCTCGTTATCTTCATAAAAGAAGGAGTTTCCGGAATAGCCGCGCTCGATACTGCCGTCCATATTATCCCAGTGGTTCAGCATGCGCAGGGGATCGGAAGGGCGGTGCGTTTTTTTCTCCGCATAAGTATCTGCAATGCTTTTCTCGCAGGAGACCGTGCGGAGTATGTCAAAGGCGGCGTAAAGAAATGCGGCGGGGCCGCCGGCTTCGATCACCAGGCCGGTTTCAACCAAAGAGATGGAATAGCTTTCCACTTCCAGCAGGTCTTTCCCGCTTGTGATGCTGCGGACCTCGGCTGTATCACTGTCGAAAAGGACTTCCGTTTCGATATCCAGCATGGCAGACAAGCCGTTTTTCAGCTCGCTGACCGCGCTTTGGCTGATGCGGTCCGACGCCGGAGCGCCCGCAACGCGTATCTTTTTCAGGGCCGCGCAATCCCTGTTGTTTTTTCTCGGTGAGTAAGCAAGCCATAACTTTGCGTATTCTTTTTTCAAGATCATACCTCCTCTGATCTAAGGATCTGTTATAAAATGAATTCACATGCTGAAGACAGGGCTTAATAAGTGTTCACGCTTTTTTCCGTCAGCCGGTCCCTTTCGTAGGACAGCTTGAGAGAAAAGAAGGGCTCGTTATCGAGAAGCATTTTTAAGAAGATCCGGTCACCTTCCCAGAGATTCAGGGAAAGGATACTGCTTTTGTCGATCCAGCGCAGCTCCCCTTCATCACAGGGGATCAGCTCCCCATGGAAACGATCGGAGACGAAAACAAAGATGAGCTCGTTCTCCCAGCCGGCAGAGGAAAAGGTCAGAACGCCTTTTAATGCTAAGTGATCGACGATGAGCCCGGTCTCTTCCGCGACCTCGCGCCGGACGCATTCTTCGGGACTTTCTCCTTCTTCGAATTTGCCGCCGGGGGCGATCCATTTGCCCTCATTTACGTCCTGTTTCTTTTTGTTTCTGAGAAGCATCAGATACTGACCGTCTTTTTCCAGATAACACAGTGTTGATAGGATCATGGAAAACCTCCGTATTTTTCTCTACTATAACACTCCCGGCGGAAAAATGTAAAGTAAAGACAGAGAGCAGATAGAGTAAAAACGTTGTCAGCTGAAAGAGATTAGAGTATCCCTAAGGATCATTTCCAAAAGACCTGCTGTTGGTATTTTATTCCATCTCCAGCCTTCTGTCAAAAAAGGTGGCCTTGCGTACGCTGCGCTCCCGCA
>JAEELW010000163.1 GCA_016282915.1 Lachnospiraceae bacterium
TGCGGGAGCGCAGCGTACGCAAGGCCACCTTTTTTGACAGAAGGCTGGAGATGGAATAAAATACCAACAGCAGGTCTTTTGGAAATGATCCTTAGGGATACTCTAATCTCTTTCAGCTGACAACGTTTTTACTCTATCACCCGCTATTTTCTCCTTGACATGGAAAAGCGATTCCGATGATAATGATGCATAGGGTTTCGTTGCGCCGGCACAGCTCCGGCACCGGGCGCTTCAATTTGGAGAATTCAGATCCACACAGGGGGAGACAGTTTTATGGCACAACAGAAAGCATGGAAGAAAGCTCTCATCATCGCGGGACTGCTGTTTTTTTCCGCGATCCTCTGGTGCATACTCAACGGTTCCAACATCAATTCCCTGATGGCCGACGACAATGTCCATCAGTGGGAACCCATGATCGAAACGCTTTTCGACCGCTTCTTTTCCGGGGACGGGCTCTCTTTTTATGATTTCTACAGCCATAAAGGTCTGGATATCTTTTCCAGCGGATACTACGGCCAGCTGAATCCTTTTATGTATTTTTCTTATGCCGTGAGCCGGTATATCTTTTCTTTTGATATAAAGGTTCTGGTCATATACATGATCTGCATGTACTGCCTCGGAAATATGATGCTCTATCTCGCCCTGTCCGAGCTGGACATATCCGCTCCGCTGAAGCTTCTGTCCGTACTGGTCTATTCCGGCACTCTCTTCTTTTTTTCCTGGGGTTTCTATTATTTTACCTTCAACAGCTATTTCTTTATCCCCTTTTTCGTATATATCATGCTGAAATGCAGGGACAGATCCGCCGAATGGTTCGTGCCGGGCATCATCCTTGCCTTTTCACTGCTCATGGGGCACATCCAGTACAGCAGCTATTATGTGATGCTATATTGTGTGATACAGTGCGTCACTTCCGTCCGGAAAAAAAGCATACGGCCGCTGCTGCAGCTTTTGAGCGGCATCGGCATTTTTGCGGTCCTGAACGCGCCCCTGTTTCTGTCCATGCTTTCCGGTGCCTCCAACCGTTCCGGATCCGGTATCAATCCGGCAAGTTTTCTTTCCGATCCGGTCTCGCCCTTATCCCTTTTTCAGCCCTTTCATTTTCTTCACGAGCCCGATCAGATCAATAACCGCCCGGCCCTGCTGGAGAATACGGGGTTGGGGATCATACCGTTCATCTGCCTCCTTATACTGACCGGAAAAGACACAAAGGCCCGGCTGGGCGCAGCCTTTGACCACGCGGATAAAAGCTTCCTGCGCTACGATGATGAAAAAAAAGAACTCCGCATGAAATTCCTGTTTCTGCTGACACTCCTTGCCCTGCTGGGCTCGGTATTGCTCTTTGATCTTCTCTTCCTTGAAGATCTCTCCGGTATACTCCTCCTTTTTCTCATCCCGCTGCTCATTTCGACGGCCCTGTTTCTCCTTCTGCTCCTCCTGGACCGGAAGCTCCTGCCCGGAAGGATCATAAACCGTAAAAACCTGCGGCTGCTGTGCTTATCCGTCTTTCTTGCCGCATTTGCCCTGATGATGATCTTTTCCGTATTTACCTTCCTTCTGGTTATGACCGCATATTACTGTTATCTTTCTTTCGGAAAAAAGCAGGATCCTGCCGGAGAGGATGAGGATACCGCAGCCGTCCATGCGCTCTGTTTCGCCGCGCTGTTTTTTATCGTATTCGGAGGAGGAAAAAAACAGGTCCTGGCTCTTCTGTTTTTCCGCATCCCCTTTCTCAACCAGTTCCGTTATCTCTATAAATGTGCCTATATCTACATCCCGCTGCTCATCATCATCTGCGCTTTTGAGCTGCAGCGCTTAAAAAACAGGAACCGGAAGATACTCACGCGCTCGCTCTGTGCCGTCATGCTCCTGTGCGCCGCCATCGGTTTTTCAAACATATTCTATCTGATCAATTCCGGGGAACACTGTTATATCAACAACCGGCATTTTTATGACTATTTTGAACCGGACAGCGATGCCGCCGAAGTTGAACGCCTTCTTACGGAGCTTGGGATCGACAGGGATTACCGTTTCCTTACCTGTTATTCCGAAGATCCGGCCGTGGAATGGTCCAGCGCGGTCTGCACCTATGCCCTGACCAAAAACCTGAACGTGCCGCATTCGGTATTTACCTTAAGCGGCTATGACCCGCTGTTTATGAAAAAGAGTTATGAGCAGAGCGATACGATCATCTGTGATGTCCTGATGGAATACCATATGTCCAACATGGCCGGACCGGAATTCCTGAAAAATCTGCGGGAAACAGGGCGGGAAGAGCTTTCCGACCGGATCCGTGACCAGCTGGTCAGAAACGGGGTGAGATATATCCTCTGTTCGGAACAGGATCCCGGATATGCGGAAGCGGTAAAAAGCTTTGCCGGGCGTTATCCGGAGCTGAGCGTGGTAAGAGATGTTCCCTGGACGAAAGGCTTCCGCCTGCTTGAGCTGGATGGCGTACTGCCGGTCTGTCACGATGCCGGCGGAAAGCAGCTTAAGATGGATACCGCACTTGACAGTATCTCTTTCGATACTTCTTTTTCCGATACAGAGACCGTCACGATCGCCGTGACCTATAATGATAAACTGGTTATCGAGCTCAGTGATGAAAACGGCAAAAGCTTCCGTATCACTCCCGGCTGTGATCCCGACGGCTATGTCACTGCCGATATCCCCGCCGGCCGTTTCCGCGTCCGGCTCGCTTATGAAAACGGCAGCATGAAGGCCGCAGTCCTTTGTTCCGCCTTCACGCTGCTTCTCACTATCCTGAGTCTCTTTATCGTCTGCCGCCGCAAATCTTCCGCTCAGACAAAGCCGGCCATCACATGATTTGCCAGGTCCTGCCCGCGCTCCGTAAGCCGCAGGAAAGTCTCTTTTCGTTCCAGCAGCCCTTCTTTCAGCATCTTCCCGATCCACTCTCCCCAGAGCTCTTCGGGAAATATCCCGTAACGCTCCCGATAAGCTTTTTCATCGATCCCTTCCGTCAGCCGCAGCCCCAGGAACATCGCCTCGCTGCGTGCTTCATCGATGCTTAAAGCCTCCTCTTCGCGGCGCAGCTTTTCGACCGCACCGGTCTCCAGATACTCTTTCAGCTCCGACGTATTCTTCCATCGTCTCTCATCCACACAGGACGCCGCGCCGAGGCCAAAGCCCGCATAATCCCCGCGTTCCCAGTAGACACGGTTGTGCCGGCATTCGCGGTCCTCCAACGCGTAGTTGGAAAGCTCATATTGGTGATAACCGGCATCCCTTAAAAGCCGCCGGCCCTCATAAAGCATATCTCGCTCCGCTTCCTCATCCGGTAAAAGGCTCTGTTCTTCTCCGCGAAGGCGCTTTTCATCCGCCTTATGATAACGCTCATAAAAGGGCGTGCCCTCTTCGATGATCAGGCTGTACGCCGAGATATGCTCCGGCCGGAGCTTCAGCACTCCGGACAGTGAAAAAAGATAAGAAGCGCAGTCCTGCCCCGGCAGGGCGCTCATCAGATCCACATTGATATTTTCAAAACCCGCACCGCGCGCCGCTTCAAAGCTCCGATAAAGATCCGCATTACGGTGGATGCGTCCCAAAAGCGCCAGTTCTTCATCCTTCAGCGACTGGCAGCCCAGACTCAGACGGTTGATCCCCGTCTGCCGCCAGAGACGCAGTTTTTCTTCCGTAATGGTCCCCGGATTGGCCTCAGCGCTGATCTCGGCGTCATCATCCAGATCATAATATTCGCGCAGGACGCCCATCAAAAAAGGCAGGGCCCCCTCCTTCAGAACGGAGGGCGTACCGCCGCCGAAAAAAACGCTCCTTACGCGGCATTCCCGGTAAGAAGCGGCCGAAAGGCGGAGTTCCTCCGCCAGTTTATCCGTATATCGTTCCTTCACGGCATCATCCGCCGGAAAAGAAAGGAAATCGCAATAGGCGCACTTACGCACGCAGAAAGGGATATGAAGATAAAGGGAAAGCGCCTTATCCAAGCCTTACGCTCCTTTTTCCGTAAGAACTCCTTCACGATAGGCATCCAGAAGGTCCTCGAGATCCGCGATGCTTTCCCGGAGCACGGCACCGATATCCGTATCCGCCACCAGATGACGGCGGGCGTACTGCTCAACGAGCAGCTTATCCGATACGATATCCGTCCCCTTCAGGATCGCCGCCTCCCTGGATTCAAAGGGCTCATGCGCCATCAGCCACATCCCGTGGGAATTGGCGATGAGCGTATAGCCCGCAATGCCTGTCTTGGACTGGTAGGCCCTGGAAAAACCGCCGTCGATGACCAGAAGCTTCCCTCCGCATTTTAACGGCGTATCTCCCTTCTTTACCTCTACCGGTACATGGCCGTTGATGATATGGCTCCCCTCGTCCTCAAGACCGAATTCCTTCAGGATACGGTCCAGGACCTCTTCCTTCTCATAGAGGGCATAATAGGGATTCTTTTTCTCCTTCGCTGCTTCGGGATCGGCGATAAAATAGGACTCAAAGGTCGCCATCTTGTCCTTCCCGAATACCGGCGAGCCGGGTCCGGCCCAGATATACCAGAGGATATCCTGCCCGCGCCGGCGCTCCTCCCGGTTATCCACCGCATAATAGCCCTTGCGCGCATAGGATTCCAGCGCATCATAAAGGGCGCGTCCCGCATATTCTTTTCCGAAGAGATTGACCTTCTTAAAGCTTCCGTCCTCATTCAGCGGAACGCAGCCGTGATAGAGCAGGTTTCCGTTATGGACCTTGTACAGGCCGCCCTTGGTAAAGAGAAAACGCACATGCCTCTGCAGCTTCTCACTGTGGAGAAAGGCCTGCTTGAGCTTCCCGATCACCACATATTCCTCCGGCGTCAGTTCATAAGGATCCGCCGGATCCACCGTCGGCAGATTGCAGTCCTTTAAGGGATATTCCTTCCCGTCCAGTGTGATGCTCCCCTTTTCGCGATCGATCCTGTCCAGCAGCAGGCGGTCCTGCATGCCGAATTCCGGATTTCTTTTGATCAGCTGTCCCTCCAGCTTCAGCTGTATCACCGTGATCGCCTTGTGTATCTTCATATCCAGCGCCATATCACGGCTGTCATAGCCTTCTCCGCTGCGTATGCCGAACGCGCTGCAGTCGTCCTTCCGGTAGGTCTGGAGCGCAAAGGTCGCCAGCGGTACCAGATTGATGCCGTAGCCCTCTTCCAGTATGTCGAGTCCTCCGTATCGCACGCATACGCGGAGTACCGTTGCGATACAGACTGCCGAACCGGCCGCAGCGCCCATCCAGCTGATATCATGGTTTCCCCACTGGATATCCACGGAATGATGCGCCATCAGCGTATCCATGATGATATGCGGTCCCGGCCCGCGGTCATAGATATCCCCAACGATATGCAGATGATCCACCACAAGCCTCTGGATCAGACGCGCCAGCGCAGCGATAAACTCCCTTGCCCGCCCGATGCGTATGATCGTGTGGATGATCTCGTTATAATATCCTTCCTTGTCCTCGACCTCTTCCTTCTCGGTGATCAGCTCCTCAATGACATAGGCGAAATCCTTCGGGAGCGCCTTGCGCACCTTGGAACGCGTATATTTCGAGGCCGCCCTTTTGGTCACCTGCACCAGGCGGTGCAGCATCACCTTGTACCAGTCGTCATCGATGCAGCCTTCCTCCTCCGTCATATAGGAAAGCCTTTCCTCCGGATAATAGATGAGGGTAGCCAGATCGCGTTTATCCTTCTGTGTCAGGGTATCGCCGAAGCCTTCATCGATCTTGCGGCGTATGGCACCCGAACCGTTGCGTACCACATGGTTGAACTGCTCGTATTCCCCATGCACATCCGAGATGAAATGCTCGGTTCCCGCCGGGAGGTTCAGGATCGACTGGAGATTTACAATCTCGGTCGCCGCCGAGGCAATGGTCGGATATTGTTTCGAAAGCTGTTGTAAAAATTTCAGGTCTGACGCCATATGTATACCTCTGTTCTGATCTTTTGTATTCCCATCCTTCCGGATCCGCTGATGCCTCTCCCGGATGATCCAGTCCGATGCCGTTTACAGCGGACTGTCCTGCCGATTTACCCTGTCAAGCACATCCGCCAGTTTCAGTTCTCCTCCGAACAGGTCCAGGGCCGAGCCGATGGTCACATTCACCCTTCCTCTTCCGGCCTGACGTAGTATATCGATATCCTCCAGGCTGTGCACGCCGCCGGCATAGGTCACCGGCAGTCCCTCATAAGCGCCGAGGATATGCGCCACTTCTTCTTCGATGCCGTGCTGTTTTCCTTCCACATCCACGGCGTGGACCAGATACTCCGCCGCATAGGCCTCCAGCTCTTTCAGAAGCTCTGTCGAAAGCTTCTGCTCCGTAAACTTCTGCCAGCGGTCGGTCACGATATAATACGCCCCGTCCTCTTTCCTTCTGCAGGACAGATCCAGGACCAGTTTTTCGCGCCCCACCGAAGCCCTCATGGCTTTCAGCCGTTCCATATCGATGCGCCCTTCCCGGAAAACATAGGAAGTGACGATCACCGCCGAGGCTCCCGCGTCTATGAATTCCGCCGCATTATCCGGAGCGATTCCTCCACCGGCCTGCAGCCCGCCGGGATAGGCCGAAAGCGCCGAAAGCGCCTGTGCCTTCGTGGCTTCATATTCGGGAGTCCCCCGCCCGTTCAGCAGGATCACATGGCCGCCGCGTATCCCCAGTTCCCCATATAGGCGCGCAAAATAAGCGGCATCCTGTGCGGCAACGAAGTTTTCCTCCGCTGCCGCGTCATTCAGACTGCCGCCCACGATCTGTTTTACTTTTCCGTTATGAATGTCGATACAGGGTCGGAATTCCATCAGCCGATCACATCACTCATATCATAAAGCCCCGCCGGCTTTCCGGCCAGGAACTTTGCCGCCTGCACTGCACCCTTGGCAAATACCGCCTTGGAATAGGCCCGGTGCGAGAAGGTGATCACCTCATCCGTGCCCGCAAAGATCACATCATGATCGCCCACGATGGTACCGCCGCGCACCGCGCTGATCCCCAGCTCCTTTTTGTCGCGCCGCTGCCGTCTCTGGCTGCGGTCATAGACATATTCATACTGTCCGTCCATCTCTTCGTTGATGGAATCCGCCAATGCAAGAGCGGTTCCCGAAGGTGCATCCAGCTTCAGATTGTGATGTTTTTCCACGATCTCGATATCGAAGCCCGCCGGCGCAAGCTGTGCCGCCGCTTCCTTCAGAAGCTTTAAGAGCACATTGATGCCGAGAGACATATTGGCCGATTTCAGTACCGCGGTCTTTTCGATGCTCTTCTTTGTCGCCCGCTCGACCTGCGCCTCGGAAAGCCCTGTGGAACATAATACCACAGGCAGTTTCTTCTCTTCACAGTAGTCCAGGAGCGCATCCACCGCCGGGGCTGCCGAAAAATCGATAACTACATCCGCCGCCACATCACAGTCCGCAATGTTCTTAAATACGGGATAGCTGTTCGTGATATGATCCGACAGATCCACTCCGGCCACGATCTCGCATCCTTCATCCTCATTAACGATATTGGTGATGGTCTGCCCCATTTTTCCGTTGCAGCCATGCATGATGATCCTGATCATATTTTTTCTCCTGTTATTCTTCTTCCGCCTCATACCGTCAGGATAACGGAAATATCCTGCATACTTTATGCATGCTTATATGATCCGCATTCCCCCGCATGAGGATTACCGCTGTTATCAGAGGATACCGAATTTCTTCATCTCCGCTTCCAGTACCGCCGCATGCTCCGGCTCCATCTCGGTAAGCGGCCGGCGCAGCACGCCGCTGCAGTGTCCCATCAGCTCCTCGGCCTTCTTCACGGGGATCGGGTTCACTTCAGAGAAAAGCGCATTGATCAGAGGCAGTGCCTTCAGCTGGATCTCACGGCTGCCTGCCACATCCCCGTCAAAGAACTTCTGGCACAGCTCATGTGTCTGGCGCGGTGCCACATTGGAGAGCACGCTGATCACGCCTTTCCCGCCCAGGGAGAGCAGGGGCACCACCTGGTCGTCATTTCCGGAATACAGATCCACATCATCCCCTGCAAGGCTCATGAGCTTGGCCACCTGGGAGATATTTCCGGTAGCATCCTTTACGCCGACGATGTTCTTCACTTCGCGGCAGAGGCTCACGATGGTCTCGGGCAGGATGTTCACACCGCCGGTACGTCCCGGGATATTATAGAGGATGATCGGAAGCTTTACGCTCTCCGCCACCATCGTAAAGTGCTCTTTCAGGCCCTTCTGGGTCGCTTTGTTGTAGTAAGGCGTTACCACCAGCAGGGCATCCGCGCCGCGCTTCTCGGCTTCCTGTGAAAGATAGATCGCCGTCTCGGTGCAGTTGGAACCGGTACCCGCGACTACGGGGATACGGCCCTTCACATACTTCACACAGGCTTCGATCACATCCAGATGCTCCTCGTGGGTAAGGGTCGAAGCCTCACCCGTGGTACCGCAGACGATGATCGCATCGGTTCCGTTCTCGATCTGGAACTCGATGTTCTTTTCAAACTGCTCATAATCTACCGTACGGTCTGCTTTGAACGGCGTGGTGATCGCCACACCCGCTCCTTTGAATACTGCCATTGTTCTCTCCTCCTTTTTTCACCGGGCCCTCTTCCGGGCCTTCGCTGCCGTGGCGTTTCCACGAGCCTCCTGCCTTATCGGCATTCGGTCAATAAGAAAAGCCGACAAATGAAAATGCCGGCGTGTCTCTCTTACTGTGATAGCGCCCCATCTTCGTTACAAAGATGACAGTGATACCGGTATTCCCGGCACCCCCAAGCAGGTCGGTATGGCTCCTTCCCCTTTCGGCGGTTTTGCCTTTCTCCTGCTTTCACCTGCGCCCATCGCATCCGGCAGCCTACTGATCAAACCCGCAACCTCTATCTCCTATTCGGTTATGAAGCTACTATAGCACCGGAGAGCGGAACTGTCAATCATCATATTTACAGGTGATAGAGTAAAAACGTTGTCAGCTGAAAGAGATTAGAGTATCCCTAAGGATCATTTCCAAAAGACCTGCTGTTGGTATTTTATTCCATCTCCAGCCTTCTGTCAAAAAAGGTGGCCTTGCGTACGCTGCGCTCCCGCA
>JAEELW010000164.1 GCA_016282915.1 Lachnospiraceae bacterium
AAATCCTTAAATAATGCTACAATGTCCATGAGAGTGATACCTCCTTAGTATTTTATTTTTTGGACAATTTATTATACCTTAGATGGTACTCACTCTCATTTTTTTGTATTTATTCAACTGACAAATTCTTTACTCTATGTTATATCTTGTCAGCCTGCGTCACTGACTATGTTATAGTAGGCATTGGAGGTGAGCTTGTATACGATGGTATAAAATACCGCAAATACCGCAAAGCTGATCAGGGTCGTGGCCACAAAGAGTCCCTGGTTTAAGAGTCCGAAAAGATTCAGCAGCTTCCGGATCATGGGAAATGCAAAGACAAGATGCAGCCCCGCAAAGACCAGCGGAATGAAGAACACCACCAGAAGCTGTGAATTGATATTCTTCCTGATCTCTTTCCCGCTCATCCCGACTTTTCTCATCACCTCAAAACGTCTGCAGTCCTCATAGCCTTCCGAGATCTGCTTATAGTATATGATGAGCACTGCTGCAAGGATCATTACCACACTCAGTACGATACCGATAAAGAAGAGGCTCCCGTTTAAGGCCATGTATTCCTGCCTTTCGGTTTCTCTGTCATCAAAATAGACCGTATAATTCTCCGTGATCCCGAGATCATTTTCCAGAACCCCGATAATCGCATCCTTCAAAGCTTTTGCATAATCCGGCCCATTTAAGGGAGACTTCTTAAGATCAAAACTGTATTTCCAGATGTAGCTGAAGAATCTTCCGTCCTTCTCCTGCACCTCCTCGAAAGCCCCGGTGGCGGCATTCAGATCCGGTATCACGAGACTGATCTGCGGAATGAGGCTTCCCATGTAGTAATCGACAAACAGATCCTCCTCTCCCGTGTCAAGAAGCCTGTAGCTCTTTCTCTGCTTTCCCGCAAGCAGTTCGAGTGTTTCGCCCATTTCCCTGCCGTCTGACGAAAATGCGATCGCTTCCCCTTCTCCCAGTGTAATGTTCCTCCCGGTCTTTCTGTTGTATACGGACAGCGGGATCAGGTACAGCTCCCTCATGCTGCCGAAATCCAGAGTATCCGTATAGTCAGCTCCGAGATACAGGGTATTCTTCTCTTCCAGAGCGGTGATCTCTCCATAAGGAAGATCCACAAGCGTTTCCGTTTCCGATTTTTCCCGAAATAGCACGAAAACTTGTATGAAAGTTACAGTTCGGACCCGAGCCATGCACTTACTGCATGGCTACGGGCCAAAACTTTGGTCAACAAGCTTGCCGCCTTTTTCAAGGGCACTCATCTGTCCTGAAAAGCTCTCTTCATTTCTGAAATGAGGCTTCTTTTGTAAAAAGCCCCCCGGTCTCCCGGGGGGCGTCGTATCTTTTTTCCCTTTTACCTGATCCCTGCCCTTAAGGCATTACGATCACATTGACGGTAGCTTTTGTCTTGCCCACTGTCAGGGTGACGGTAGACGGAACATAATTACCGGCCTTGTCTTTCTTGGATACGCTCTTAGCTGTCACAACACCGTTCTTTACTCTCACGGCACCTCCCTTGGCACTCCACTTCCGTTTTGCATAATCAGTGCAGTTCAGGGGGCTTACATAGTCACCAAGATAATACACGCTGCCCTTCTTCAGTACCAGCGTCGGTTCACATATCGTATTATCAACCAGATCCACGATAATGACCTCGTCAGCCGGAACACTGATGATCACTTTGATCAGTCTGCGGTTTATAAGCTCGGGATTCTCGGGATCAAAGCTTTCCACGACCAGATAGGCGGTACCGGCATCAATACCCATAAACTCAAATGAAGACTGTCCCTGTTTTGCCTTCTTTCCGGCTTTAACTTCCGAAGCTTCTCCTGCAACAAGAAGGTTCTCGTTGGTGGAGCTCACCTTTACAACACGCTTTGTATAATCGGCACCGTTCAGGATCACATCGAGACTTTCGGCTTTCCCGGCCTGGATCTTTAAGGTAGCGGGTGTCTTGAGTTTCACAGCCTTATCGTCTGCGGCTGCCTTCGGCAGATCCACCGATGTTACGGTAAGCTTTACTTTCATCTCCTTTGAAGAACCATCGGCCAGCTTTGCCGTAACCGTGATCTCGACCTCACCGGCTTTCTTTGCGGTGATCATACCCTTTTTCACAGTTGCAACCTTGCTGTTGCTGCTCTTGTACTTCACGGTCTCTTTTCCGCTGATGTACAGATAATTCAGGTGCAGCTGTTCCTGCTCTCCTTCCGCAAGCGTGAGATTTCCATTCTCATCCATACGTGCAGAATACAGCATCGGCTCATAGGAACCAGCGGAGACCTGCAACGTGCACTTTGCCGTCTTGTCACCGCAGGCTGCGATGATCTCGGCCGTTCCCTGGTTATTTGCATACACCTCGCCGGTCAGGGAATTGACTCGGGCTACAAAGGGATTGGAGCTGGAATACAGGATCCTGTCGGTCTTTTCCGTATCGGCGAATACCGCCGTGGCCTTTACCACACCGCTCTCCAATTCCTTCAGCGCGTATTTCTTCTTTTCAAACGTAAGCTTCTTTACCTTCACGGAAGTATCGGGTACAGCTGCCTTCTCATCCCCCTGATCCGGAAGCGTTTCATCCGAAAAACTGATAAAACGCATGCCGCTGCCTTCTTCTCCGGTCAAGCCAAGGCAATAAACCTTTCCGTCATAGGCAACTGCCGTACTCTGATACATATGAGTGGGAGCCACCCTGCGTTCCCCCGGTACAAAGCCTTTCTCCGGCTCCGCATAGGAGAAGAAAAAGTTATCATCTTTGATCTCGGGGATCGTGGCGTTCTCATCCTTCACAGTATAAACGCCGGTAAGGAATATCCCATCCTTCAATGCACATCCTGTTGCACATTCCATACCCTCATGATCCAGTCTGAGTCCCTCCGGCAGTATGTTCAGGACCTCGGTCTCGAAACTGTCCTTTAATACAAAGCGTTCGCAGCTGATCTTCTCTTCACCTTCCGGTCTGTCCGCACCGGTCAGATAGATCCGTACACTGCCGTCTTCCAATACCTCATGGGATATTACAGGATTTGCAAAGTGTCCATTCGTACTGCCCAGATAGGCTGCCTTAAGCAGCTCCGGATCCACGCTGTAGACTTCCGTAGCCCCATAATGATACTTCTGCAGATTATCTACGGTATATGGCGTTTCAAAAAGCAGTACTCCGTCCCCGTAGCTGTAAACAACGCTGTAAACTTCCCGGTCATACAAAAACTCACCGTTTACGCGTGGATAATCGCGGGAAATAACCGATTGCGTTTCGGGGTCAAAAAGTCCGATCCTTCCGGTACCGGATTCTGCGAAGAAAATCCTGCCTTTCCACCCACAGAGAGACTCTGCCCGCAGGCCGGAATCGATCCTTCCCATAACACCCGAAGCGATATCATATGTTACCGTGCTGTATATACCGGAAACGTCATCACTCCCGACAAAATAAAGCTTGCCGTTTGCCGCTGTCGACGTCCAAAAGTAATTACTGATCGCGATATCCGCCGAAACCGGGATCGTATTGTAGAAGGGACTGTCACTCTTCAGATATCCCTCCGGATCATACAGCTCCGTATAACGCACAAAGTCCTGTTTTCCGGCACTCTTAGATGTATCGCTGAGCGTAACGCAGATCTCGCCTTCCGTGAGGCCCGCGGGCACGGCAAGCAGGATATCGGCGCCGCCGTCTTCTGTCGCCGTAACGTTCTTAAGCTCGATGCTGCCGGCAGCATTTGAATAATGTGTTCCGTTCTGTTCGATATCAACGACGGTTGCGTCCTTCGTTCCTGCAAAATAGGCCAGTACATGCAGACCGTCTTCTTTCAGATATACGTCCGAGATGACCGGCGTATAGGTACTCTCATCCAGTGCATTTCTCACATTGACCATACCACCGCTCATACAGATCTGATCGAACTCCGTGGATCTTCTGGCACTTGCCAGAAGGCGGGAAGTTCGCTTCTCGGCACTGTCCTCCGGCCACTTTGCCGCCACAATGGCTATGGCGCCTGCCGCCGCGGGAGTAGCCATGGAAGTACCGTTATAAGAATCGTAAGGAAGGACCTCATTATCAGTAACGATCACATGAGGCAGGAAAAGATCAGGGCTCGTCATCGCCGTACCGTTATAATCAGCGGAGTAGATCACGATGCGGAAGCAGAGCTGCTCCAGATCAGTAGCCATCTCTTCTCCGTCCTTGCCTGTACCCTGAAGCGGATATATGTTATAACTTCCCTTTTCGCTGGCATTATATGTCGAAGCGGGGCGTACCCAGCTGCCATCCTTCTGTTTCACATAAACCATGGGATAAAGATTAGTATCCTGCGAAGCCGCCTTTACCATCAGATAGGCTTTTTTCCCCTCGGGAATACCTGCGGGAGCGGATACGGTGAGCGCTGCCACGCGTCCCCCTTCCCCTTCTTTAATGGTTTCCAGGGTCATGGCGTCTTCCTCTCCCGCTGCCGGGATCACGGCCCCCGAGATCTTCAATCCGTCGTCTGTTACACTGATCTCCGCTTTGCTGGCTTCATTTACGCTATAGGTAAAATAGGTATCCGGGGAAGCAAAGGTATCCGCCATATCCTGATCGGAAGTATCCTTCACCGGCTGAGCCATATCCCCTACGATGGTACTCTTATGAATGGGCACTGTGGAAAGGATATCCTCTCCGGGTGCAAACAGATCCGTTCTGCGCACACCATAGTTACTGAAGCCGGTTTTCTTTCCGCTACGGTCCGAGGCATTGATGGTAAGTTCCCCGTGAACCTTCTGCAGCGTGGAAACGGTATCTGACGCAAAATCCACATTCTTATCATCATTTCCTGAAGCAAAAAGCGTAACGATGCCTTCTTCTGCCAGGGCATCCACCACATAAGCTATGAGCTGGGATGATACCGGTCCACCCCAGGAGCAGTTGACGGCCACCACATTCACTCCCGCCTGCTTTGCGGTAAGGATATAATAAAAGCCCTTGACACTGTCCGAAAAATAGCTTAACCCTTCCACATCGCCGTTCCGTACGGCCATGATCTTTGTACCGTTTGCCGCACCGCTCATGCCGATCCCGTTCCACTCCGCCGCTACGATACCGGCACAGTGGGTTCCGTGTCCATTATCGTCCTGCGGATCGCGGCTGTCTTTCGCGCCATACCAGGCATTGTAACCGTACTTACCACCGCCCAGCGCTTTCAGGCTTTCGTACTGATCGCCGTCTGCCCACATCACATTAGCCAGATCCTCATTGGTATAGTCCACGCCGGAATCCAGTATGGCCACCACTGTACCTTCGGCATTTTGCTTTTCCGGATCGTTCCAGTCCGGCACATCCATACCACCCACGCTGTTTCCATAGGCGAACTGGTAGTATGTCATATCCGGCGTTACACCGTCTGCCAGCAGTACCTCGTCTTCTACAGGTTCCACCTGAAACTGATAGTTGGGTTCCGCAAACAGTACGCCCGGCGTATCCTGAAGCGCATCGATCAGTTCTTCCGTGGAGAGGCTGTCGCTCTTTACCAGTTTCAGCTCTGTGGCACTGGGGCTTTCCCATCTGTCATTATCGGCCGATGCCATGACCCGTATCGAATCATCCTTCGACAGGGAAAAGAGGCTTTCCGCGCCGTCCAGCAGACTGCCTGCCTCACTGGCGGACTGAATGCTTGCAAAGGCGCTCCCTGTCTGGAGGCAGACGATGGCCTCACCGGGGGCATATGCCCCGCTTTCGTCATCCGCCGCCTGCACCGGCAGCGTGGAATAGGGCAGACAGCTGACCAGCTGTGCCAGTGCCACCCCCATTCCCAGTGTACGTTTGAGTTTTGAGTTCTTCATGTTTTTCTCCTTATGTGAATTTTATATTGCTTTTTCTTTATTACAGCGTAAATTTCGCGATCATGTTGTTCAGATCCGCCACCGCTTTCTTACACTGGTCCACAGTGTGATCTTGGTGCTCATTTTTGAGAAAAATCCCAGTTCTTCCTCGTTTCTCTGTACCCCTGCCTTTATTTATACCTCCTTTAAAAGCGCCCCCTGAGTGATCGAAGCAATGCAGCATCGGACAGGGGGCAGCTTATTTGATACGTTTAAAACTTTACGCCGTTCACTTACTTAGCAGCTTTTCTGCTGGCGATCGCAGCCTGTGCTGCCGCAAGACGTGCGATGGGCACGCGGTAAGGCGAGCAGGATACATAATCCAGACCGATCTTGTGGCAGAACTCGATGGAAGAAGGATCGCCGCCGTGCTCGCCGCAGATACCGCAGTGGATATCCGGACGTACGCTCTTGCCCTTTTTGATCGCCATATCCATCAGTTCGCCCACGCCGTCCTGGTCAAGACGTGCAAACGGGTCGTTCTCAAAGATCTTTCTCTCATAATAAGCCTGCAGGAACTTGCCGGCATCGTCACGGGAGAAGCCGTAGGTCATCTGGGTCAGGTCGTTGGTACCGAAGCAGAAGAACTCCGCCTCCTTCGCAATGGTATCCGCCGTAAGTGCCGCACGGGGGATCTCGATCATGGTACCCACTTCATACTTCAGGTCGCTCTTCAAGGCCGCCAGCTCTTCATCCGCAGCCTTCACCACGATATCCTTAACGAATTTCAGCTCCTTTGCATCACCTACGAGAGGGATCATGATCTCGGGTACCACGGTCCAGTCGGGATGCTTTTTCTTTGTATTGACCGCAGCGCGGATCACGGCGATGGTCTGCATCTTTGCGATCTCGGGATAGGTCACGTCCAGACGGATGCCGCGGTGGCCCATCATCGGGTTGAACTCCACC
>JAEELW010000165.1 GCA_016282915.1 Lachnospiraceae bacterium
CCTTGCCATGCCGGAAGGAGCGTCTGCGAAGGGGAAGAGCGGAAAAGAAACGGAACAGAGCGGGGAAAGGGCATTGCGCGGCGGTGAGATCCTGTCCGGGATCGCGGAGTATCCCTGGCTGGCCGAGGCTGTACGCAGCAGTCAGGAGCATTATGACGGCAGCGGCAGTCCCGATGGCCTGAAAGGGGAGGAGATCCCGGAACTTGCGAGGATCATCGCACTTGCGGACGCCTGTGATAATATGCGTACGGCAAAGAAAGGCCGCGGCGCGATCCCCATCACCGTTGTAAGAGAAGAATTGGTCAAAGGCGTCGGCAGTCTTTATGACCCGAAGCTTTCGGAACTCATGATGATGCTGATCGATGCGGATACGGAGGAAGAGGAGCAGGCAGCAGAGTCTTTTGTTGAACGGGAGATCAGCTGCAGGAAATACAGGGAAAGGGTCACGACCGGCATCGAGATCACGGATCATGTCACAAAGATCCGTTTTTACTCTGCGGCGATCGGGGAAAAGGGCGATTTCAGTGCTCCAGCGCTGATCCTTTTTGATTCACTTGACCGTCATGTGCATGAATCGGAGATAACGATACGGGATTATCAATATCTGGAATACGGCGAACTGTGGTTTGACGGGAATTATATCTGCACCGGCGCCAGAAATATGGTGACGGAATCGATCGATGCGGAGCAGGCCGGCGATGCGGATTATCTGATCGAGGCGGCGCGGATCGAAGACCATATGCGGATCCGGCTCTTTCATGCCGGGCAGGGAACGGAGTTCCTTGTGGCACTGGCGGACAGCTCCCGCAGCAGCTATATCGGCGTAACGGGGGAGAATTGCCGTATCCGTGATATTACCATTGAAAAGACCGAGGAAAGGATCAGCGAAGAAGATATCCCGCGCATCGCCGATAAGGTCAGCTTTCTGCGGCGTATGGAATCGGATCTGCCGAACGTACAGATCGACCGTTTCCGTTCCGCATACTCGGAGGGAGTTCCCATCCGGGACGGGATGCGCCTGGAGTTTCACAGCATGAGCCTTCCCACGGCGCATCTGGTCTGGCACTGTCCGCATGTCTTTATCTACACATCCAAAGACGGAAAGTACGGCGGTGAAGGCTGCAGGGATTACGGCGTGCTGAAGCTGAACGGAGAAAACGACAGTCCCCTGGAATGGGGCAACGGCTTCACAATGAAGAAAACGGAAGATTTTTCCGATTGGGAAGCCTGGAAGAAAGCCAATAAAGAAGGTCTGGAGTACGAGCTCCGCTTTCGGAGGAAAAACAGAAGGATACGCCTTTCCACGGAAACGCTCGGGCTTGCCCTTGAACTTACGATACGCATCCCGGAAGAAGAGGAAGGCGAGATCTATGTGGCGCTCACAGGCGACCAGTGCGCCCTGACGGATCTGCGGGTCCGCTAGTATAAAGCCCCCCGGGCCGCTGAACAGTATTTGATAGACAGTGCCGGTGAAAAAGTGGTAAAATGACATATTACAGTTTTAGTGAAACCGACGGGCATATCCGCATGCACCGGCTTTATGAGAATGGATCAATCATATTCGGGGAGGATAAAAAATGAAATATGAGATGTACACCCTAAACAGGGAGGATATCACGGAATTTGAAGACGTGCTTCCGGAGTATGTTGTGGACAACTGCGGGAAGGAAGGCTGCTTCATGATCGGCGCTGTGGATACGGACGACAATCTGGTAGGGATGGCCCAGTTCTATGTCGGGATGCTGGAGAACGGGGAATTCATATCCGATCTGGTATACATCTATGTCGCGGAGGAATACCGCGGGAACGGGGCTGCCAGCAGGATGATCTCGAAGGTTCACAGCATCCTGAAACAGAGCGGGCTGGAGAAGAGCCTGGCGCTTACCGAGAAAAAAAGTGAAGTGAAGGCACTGTTTACGGAAAACGGATACCTCTTCATGAAGCTGGAAAAGGATTCCGTGAAGGAACTGGAGAATGTGCACGACAGGATCGTACCCGCCAAAACGGAGCAGGGAGTATGCTGGCTTGACCGCTAGAAAGGAAGCAGTATATGCATTTTTATAAAACCGTAGACAACGAAGGCTATATCAGGATCGTGGAGGAATGCGAAGCAGCAGTCACCTTCTTTGTGAACAGGAAGGAGGCAACGATATTGTCCCTCTTCGTTCCCCGCTCGGACCGGAGGGAAGGGGTCGGCTCCGCTCTCTTAAAAGCAGCGGAATACGAGGCCTGGAATCGCGGTGTCCAAAAGATCGGGGCGGATTATTCCGATGAGATCCGCGGAATGACGGAGTTTTTTGAAAAGGCCGGCTATACGCTGGAAGAGAAGGCACCGGTCTGTTCCATCGATACCGCGCAGCTCCTTTCTGCCGAAAAGGTGAAAAAGATGCTGAAGACGGAGATCCCCGGAGCCCGTTTTGCTTCCCTGGAAGAGCTGATGATGAAGCAGTGGGACGAGCTTCTTGAGGTGCTTTCGAAATTCCATATACGTCTGGGGGCCGGAGACATGAACCGTTTCTCCCAGAATATGAGCGGCGTGGTCTGTGACAAAACGGGGACGGAGCAGGCCATCATCCTCTGCAGCGAGAAGGACGGAGGGGTACACGTGGATTTCCTCGTATCCGCGCAGAACGACGGCAGGACCTTTGTTCTGGCCGCACTCCAGGGGATGCTGATGGAGATCTATTCCGCAGGCGGAGCCAAGCGTTACCCCGTGATCACCGCGCTCTGCGTCAACGAAAGCATCACGAAGCTCATGGACAGCGTTCTGCCCGGCAAGCCGGAACAGATCGCCATGGCCATGTATGCAGCAAAGGAAATGGAAGCTGAGCCGGAGGCGGTGGAGATCGGCGAGGCGATGGATGAGGATGAGGAAGACGAGTGGCACCGCGAGGTGGCAAAGGTTCCCATGCAGCAGAATATCAGCTGGAAGGTTGCCTGGTTCAGGGAGAGACAGCGGGGAAAGGACGAAGAGGAAGAAGACGCCGGGACAGCGGTGGATGATACGGATGTAAAAGAAAAGAAAAAAGCTGAAGAAAAAGTTTCACCTGCCATAGCGGAGGATACGGACAGGGAGTTCCCGCTGGAACTTCCGGACCCTCTGGATATCGATTACGGTTTTGACAAGGACGAGGATGAGAGGGAGGGTCTGCTCAGCGACGATACCATAAGGATCACTGCGGATAATCTGGAAGAATATGACGGAGTCCTTCCAAAGGATGCGCTGCAGGATATCCCCAGGCCCTGGCATCGGGCCCTGGTAGCCCAGAACGGCAAAAAGACCTCTTATCTGGTCTATGAACTGAAGGACATGGAGGATGAAAAGGAGGGACGTTCCGAGATCCGCTGGCTTAAGCTGGAGGATGACGGGAAAGAGCTCTTTTCCGAATACGGTAATGAGCTTAAAGACCTGGGAGTGGTGAACAGCTTCCTGGAAACGGATCCGAAGCAGAAAAAGGCCCTTACGGCGGCGGGCTTTTCCACAGAGGAGAGGGAGAGTGAAGGGATCTTCATCACGGTGGGCGAGCTTGCGAAGCTCCCCCTGGCTTCCAAGAAAACGCCGGATTTTGTGGTGGGGCTTAAGGAACTCGGTGAGCGACAGTTCAAACGCGGCATCGGCAACTGTATGATCAACAACCGGAAAGGTCTGCTGGAAGACATGGCCTTCCTTCCGATGGAATGGTTCGAGCAGGATGTATCCAGCGCGGTACTTACGGACGGGAGGGTCAGCGGCCTGCTCCTGGTACACCAGCTTCCTTCAAAACGGCTGATGGTGGATCTGCTCTTTTCCTCCAGCGGGGATTCGAGACTGGATATCCCCCGTATGATGAGCCGTTCCATACAGGCTGCGGTGGAGAAATATCCGAAAGATACCCCGGTAATCCTTAAGCGCCATAATAAGACGGTACATGCGCTGACGGATAAGCTTTTCCCGGATAAAAAGGGTGAATCCGTTCTGTACGGGGAAAGGAAGGAGGCATAAGATATGAACTGGTTATCCGCCACCAATATCGGTACCATCATCATGGATGGGGCCACGGTCCTGCTTCTTGTGGGTATGATGCTGTATACAAAACTGTACCGGGAAAGAGGCCGGAGCGGGGATAAGCTCTTTTTCGGTATGATGATCCTGGTCCTGATCGCCGCTCTTTTTGATGGGATGAACTTTTTCCTGGAGGAAAGTCCCTTTGCCTTTAAGGGAGGGCTCCTCATCTTTGGCGATACGGTCTTCTCGCTAGCATACGAGATCTTTCCTTTTCTTTATATTCTTTATCTGCTCTGCCTGCGGCACTGGGATGAAAAAAAGATCGCAAAGCGCCGGATCTTTTTTGCGATACCGGCGGCCGTTGCAGTGCTTATCGTTCTCGGAAACGCGCTGATGTACCTGATCGGGCAGAAGGGCTATCTCTTTTATATCGATGAAGCCGGGGCTTATCAGTACGGAGCGTATTACGACATAATAAACATCATCGTTGGCATATATCTGATATTCATCCTGTATGAACTTTGCCGGATCAATCTGCGCTATCTGCTGGCCGTGGTCATCCTGGTGGCGGCAAGGGTGGGCCTGCGGATGATCATCCGCGGTGTCTCGGCCACCTCTTTTGTGCTGGCGGTCTTTCTTGTCTATGCGCATATCCAGATGATGAACGATGAATTCTATGAGGAGGAAAGAGCATGAATATAGCTGAAGGAGCCATGGTCTCGGTCTATTCGGATGCGATGGCGTTTCTCCTGATCATCGGTCTGATGATCCTGCCGGACAGGGGGCACAGGAAAAACGAAACAGAGGCAAAGCTCTTTATGGTCCTCTGTTTCAATATACTGCTGGTCGCATTTTTCGGAGGGATCTGTTATGCGCTGCGCGGACAGTCCTGGGAATGGATGCCGCTTGCGGAGCTCATATCCAAGACGGTCGTGGAGCTGGCGCTGGCCAATATCGTCTATCAGTGGGTCGTCTATGTGGATTTCAAGCTGTACAAAAGCCGTGATCAGCTCCGCAGGAGATACCGCGGGCTGTATCTTCCAGTGCTCATACTGATGATCGCCCTGATCGTCAATCTCTTTACCGGCATCCTGTTTACCATACGGCCGGACGGAGGCTACGATTCGACGCTCATGTATGACGTGCTGATGGCGGTCGAATATATCTATATCCTGATCTCTGTCCTGCTCATCATCCAGTATGACCGGGCGCATCCCGGGAGGCGCAGCTTTTCCATAATCCCGGCCCTTGTTCCCATGGTCCTGGGCAGCGTGGTGAGTGTATTTACAAGCTATTCCGCGACGGCGCTCGGCATCGCCGTGGGAATGGTCCTTTTGTATTTTTCCATGATCAACGGCTGGAGATTCGAGGACGCGGAGAGCGGCTATTATAACCGTGCGCTCCTTACGGAACTCATAAACAGCGACAGTCCCCTGGTCGATGTGATCCACGGCGCTATCTTTTTTGAGACTTCCGGGGATGCAGGGAAGCTCGGAGCGCTCCTGAAGCGTGAAATGCCGCCGATGAGCGTCATCGTACACGAAAGCGAAAAGCGTTTTGTCCTGCTTACGCGCAGCGGACAGCAGGGGGATCTGGGTTTCCTTGCGGATCTGGTATCGGATGCGTCGGAAGAGTATGAGGGCGGCGCGGTTTCGCTGAAAACGAAATGCGAATCGCGGAAAAAGGAAGAGGATGCGAAAGCATTCATCCGCAGGACAATCCTGAAAGATAATGATACGGAAAAGAACTGATCATCGAAAGGACATAATGATATGAAAGAGCATATGCCGCTGGAGCAAAAAAAGAAAGCAGTGTTAAATGTGGATCCGGCTTTTAAGGATACCTTCCAGGAGGAGATGGAAAAATCGCTGGAAGAGCAGAGACAGCGTTTTGAAGAAGCAAAGCTGGCAAAACAGAAGTCGGCACAGCTGAAGGGGAAGGCAGCTGCAGGGGCGGATGAAGCAACGCAGGAGCAAAATCTGACACAGCTGCGCGGGAAGGTCAAAGAGATGCTGCCTCCCGATTACAATCCGGCAGGGCTTCAGGGCGAAACCCAGACGAGAAGCGAATCTTCGGAAGGCGTGGCCCTGCCGGAAGAGATGAAAGCACTTCTTAACGAGATCTCCGGCTGGCAGAAGGTCAAGGCAGAGACCTCCATACCGGTAAAGGAGGCGGCAAAGGCCCTGAAAGAGGCAAAGAATGATACGGAAGCGGCAGAAGCCATGGCGGATCTGGTTGTCTGCTGCTCGAATTATATGGACCTGAACGCTTCGAAGATGTTCAAGAGCAGCCGACGCAAAAAGGTGGTCAAGGATCTGCTGGCCTCCATCGCCGGTTTTATCGCCGCTGCGGACCTGGTCTATTATGAAAACTTTGAGCTGGCCTATGCCAAGACCACTTCCGCAACGGCTGCGGATTTTGAAGGCCAGCTGGCAAGCTCCGTCATGGCGCAGGAAAATACGGAAAGCCTGGAAGAAGGGATACAGCAGAAAAAACAGAAGCTCCTCATGAGGGCGGAATTTGCGGAGAAGGAAAAGAACAGACTTTCCGGGAAGACGGATCTGGATCCGGAAGAAGCCGCAAAGCTGGATCTGTTTACCGAAGAAGACAGAAAAAAAGAATTCGAAGAAATGAAGAAGAAAAAACCCGGGCTGACGGAGGAAGGCTACAATATCCTGGAAAGAGCCCGGAATGCCGAACGTTATTTATACTGTCCTTTGTATAATGAGATCTATGAAAACTCAAAGTATGTATATAAAGGCGGTTCCCATACTTTTTCAAGAGAAGCCACTGCTATGTTAAAGACGGTGAACTTTGATAAGAACTGGAATCCGATCTCAAAAGAGGACAAGGAAAGGCACGAGTGGAATCTGCGTTTTCTCAGGGCTTATGATGAGGATGATTTCGAGACCAGGGAAAAGATGATCGAGGAAGACTACTCCCATACGGTAGATAAGCTGGAGCTGCCCCAGTTCTCAAAAGATGAGATCCTTAAATTCCAGAAAGAAAAAGACAAGAATAAAAAGAAGGAGCTGAAACAGGCCCTGAAGGATAAGTTTGAAGCCTGGATCGAGGATTTTGTAAGGAACGGGGATATCGCTTCTTTTCTTGAAGTCGGGAAAAAGACACTCAGCATAGATGTCTTAAAGATCCAGCATCCGGCAACCACCGGCTTCAGGAACAATAATCCGGCTTTTGACAAAAAAATAGATATCCAGGCCGCTGTCGGCAATTATATGGCGAATTATATGGATGTGAATTATTTTTTCCATGTGGGCGGTACCACGGCGAATCTCGAAAAAACGGATTACAAGAGCCAAAAAGAGAGAGCGCTATTATAAGAAAATGGATGAGCAGATGGATACTATTTTTGAAGGCATGCTGCTCATGTATCTGGAACTGGAAGAGCATAAAAACGATCCGGAAGTCCCCTATGAAAAGACCGTGATCAGCGCCAGGGAACAGAGCGAACGTATAGAAGCGAGAAAGCTGGAGAAGACCAAAAAGGAAAGAGACCTTATACGGAAGGAGATCGAAGCCGAAGAGCAGAAGAAGCGGGAAGAAAAAGAAGCCCTCCG
>JAEELW010000013.1 GCA_016282915.1 Lachnospiraceae bacterium
CGGTCTTTACAAAGGCCGCCACATAATTGGCCATCTGTCTCGCCAGATCGAAATGGTAGCCTTTCAGAGGCCTCCAGCATTTCATCAGGCTCTCGAACCAGAACCAGAGGTCTACGGAATGGAAGACGCCAGGCTTGTCATCGCCCGGGATATCCGGCCCGAAGCGGTAGTAATAGAACTTACGGGAAGGATCCTTCTCCAGAGCCTCGCTGAATACTTCCTTAACGGTCTTTTCCACGGGGTTTACGCCATTCATGACGAATTCGTCCGTGGTATTGCCGCTGACGATGGGACAGGGGGCACAGTCGCCGTTCACGAGGCGGTCCAAAGGAACGCCCACGCAGAATTTCCCGTCCTGTATGGGTGCGAACATCGTACCCTTTTCGCGGTATTTCGCATATTTATCGCGGATCACACAGGGATCCAGGGCACGGGCCTCTTCCAGGCTCTTCACACCCAGGAATTCAAAGAAATCCTCGCCCTTCTTCTCCGCCTTCTCCAGCGGGAGCGGGAAGAAAAGGTCGTTCTCCGACTGCGTTCTCGCAAGGCGGATGAGGCCGCTGTAGATCAGCGCACCCTTGATGATATCGAAATTTTCTTTACAGGTAAGCTGGTTCAAAGTGCTGCCGCCGCCGGCCGACTGTCCGGAAATGGTGATGCGTTCCGGATCACCGCCGAAAGCGGCTATATTTTCGTACACCCAACGCAGCCCCGCCTGCTGGTCCAGCATGCCGAAATTGGCCGGAGCCTCCGGCGATTCCGCCGTGATCTCGGGATGCGCCAGGAAGCCGAAGACTCCCAGACGGTAATTGACGCTTACCACGATAATGCCGCGGCGGGCCAGACGCTCGCCGTCAAATTCCATCTCAGCCGTATAACCCCACTGGAAACCGCCGCCGAAATACCATACCAGCACGGGAAGCTTCTCATCCGTCTTCTTCGCCGGCGTCCACACATTCAGATAAAGGCAGTCCTCGCCCATAGGGATCTCGGGATCGACATGCCATTCCTTGCAATATACATCCGTTCCCAGGCCGGGGGTATCCTGTACCGAGATCGGCCCGAATTCAAAAGCATCCCTCACGCCTTCCCAGCTCTCACAGGGCTGCGGGGCACGCCAGCGGTTCTTTCCCACAGGCGGCGCGGCAAAGGGGATGCCTTTATAAACCGTGATCCGCGGATCCGATCCCGGAAGTCCGCGAAGCTTTCCATATTGAGTCTCTACTGTTCTGAGCATGACACCTCCAGGCCCCGGAACCTGCCGGGACCGGCTCCCGGAAAAGGGGCGGATCTCAGACTGTTCCTGTATTTTACACTAGTAAAAGACATTTTATCACAGCCCGATGCAATCGAATACTCAAAAAACAGCAAACGATTTCTCATTTATTGTTGTTGTTTTCCCTGAAGAAAATCCACAAAGACGAGCGCCATATCCGTATGCTCGCCGTAGGGAAAAGCCGCATAGATCCCGGCCTTGTCCCGTCCGGGTCCCACGTAGACATAATTCTCCCAAAGAAGCTTTGCTCCCTCCAGTTTCAGCGCCACAGCCTCTTCATTAATATAGTACAGACGGCCGGCTTCTTCAAAAGCCTCCAGTTCGGCCGCGCTGTATACCTCCTTCAGCGGCTTCAGGACTTCGTTCTCACCGTATTTATCAATGATATCCGTTCCCGAGATCAGCAGATCCACATCATGCGACGCCATCATTATGGTCATGCGCGTCTCATCCTCAATGGAAACGCCGTAGACAGCAGGTTCCGAGCTCTCCGCGCGTGACACATCGCTCTGAAGCATACAGTCCAGCATGATCTCCTCCTTCTTCGGATCGGCAACGTAAAGCTGCGTAAAGGGCTCCCGGATCTCGTTTTCCGCGATCCCCAGGTCCGTAAAATCCACCAGCGAGACATACAGTACCGTGTCCTTCTTTGTAACGATCGAGATCACCACGCCGGCCACCAGCGCTGCCACCGCCAGTATGATCAGGGTCTTCAGCAGATAATAATCCGCAAAATACTTCAGCTTCGCTTTCAGGGGGGCATTTTTGATCTTATCCCGCTCCTCCTGAAATTCATCCATCAATGACATCTTCTTCACATCCTCCCGTTTGGGTCCGGCCTCCGGTCACAGCGGGAGATCTCCGTTATTTCTTTTCCGAAGTGCTTTTCGCTTGACAAGACCGGTTTTAACTACTATAATACTCATGTTTGTGGAAATATCGATGCGTGGCTCAGTTTGGTAGAGCGCTGCGTTCGGGACGCATACCAGTCTGCACTTAACGAGGCCGCGCCGAGTTTAGTGCAACTGTATCCGCAGGGGCTCCGCCCCGAAGGTGAGGCCGCAGGCGGCCGTCAATAATACCTTACAGTTTAATATCGATGCGTGGCTCAGTTTGGTAGAGCGCTGCGTTCGGGACGCAGAGGCCGCAGGTTCAAATCCTGTCGCATCGACTAAAACGGGATTGCTGAAAATATCGGCAATCCCTTTTCTTTTAAGGCTTTCTGAGCTTTTTGAATCATCTGAATATTTAGCCATATTAAACATTTTTGCTCACGTTCAATGAGATTTTGCCTACGATTTATCCACGGCAAAATCATAAAACCCCGCCATGTTTTTGTCAAGAAACGGGGGAGATTTCTCAGATACATGAGTATAAAGGGAAGCAGATATTGCCGTCATTCCAGATCAAGTACCACCACTTCCGGATGATTGAAGAAACGCGGAGCAGGCGTACTCTCACGTGCCAGGCCGCGGCTCACCTCAAGGATGCTGCCATTTGAGAGCTGATAGACGCCGTTTACATACTCGGCCATCAGTCCCTGATCCGGAGCAAATACTCCTTTGTTCACAAAAGGGATCCGGATCTGGCCGGCATGAGCATGCCCGCTCATGATAAGGTCAAAATCATATCGAAGGTATTCATTGACCAATTCCGGACGATGGCTCAGCAAAAGCCTCAGATGTGACCGATCCGTCTGCGAATACGCAGCATCCAGCTGCGTCCTCCATTGACTGAGCCCGATCTCCGTCGGATCATCAACGCCGCAGATATCGATAGTGCAGCCCTTAACCGTTACTGTCTCGCAGGTGCCTGCCAGAACCCGTACACCGATGTTTTCAAGATACGCCTTTATCTCATCAACATGTCCGCTCCAGAATTCATGGTTTCCCGTCACATAATAACAGGGATACTTTCCGGCCAGGGCTTCCGCTGTGATCTTTGCGTTATCATCGCTCAGTTTATCATCAAAAAAGTCTCCGCCGATCATTATCAGATCCGGTTCTTCGCGATCGATCCGCTCGAGCAGATCTCTCTGGCCGCTCCCGTACCGGCAGGAATGCAGGTCGCTTATCAGTACGATACGCAGCTTCGTATCTTTAACAGCCGGCAGATCCAGTGAGATATGTTCCGTTACGGGTATCCACGACCAGAACCAGGCGATCGCAAAGATCAGCAGCAGGCACGGGAAAAGCAGCTTTTTCTTTTTATTACTTTTCTTTTTCTCTTCCATTTTTATCTTTCGATCGGTCACAGAAGAGCTTCTTCCGGGATCACCATGAACAGATCAAACTTGTACCGCTTCTTCCTGAACAGCTTCAAAAACCATCTCCGTCTCGTATCCGGGCGCATATTGCTGTGCAATATTACAGATCAGACGCACGCGGATCACATCCTCTTCCACTTCATCCGCAATCTGCGCAATATCTTTTCCTTTGCACTTCCTCCCGATTCCTGATCAGAAAATCTCGTATCCCGAAATCCTCCGGCATTTCACTGTCAGCTATACACTTACCTCCATCTTTTCCCTGACCTTCTCCACGAGCTCTCTGGGATAATCACAGAAATCCACGATCTCTTCCACCGTCTTCCCTCTCCGGAGCATATTCTCGA
>JAEELW010000014.1 GCA_016282915.1 Lachnospiraceae bacterium
AGTTCGGACATATTCTCACCTCGTCTGTATAAATGATGATATTCGGGTCATTACGCGGATCGCAGATATTACAAAACAGCACTTCCTTATATGCTTTCTTTGGGGAGAGTTTAGCATTTTTTGGTTTTTTTGACAAGCAGGGCTGCTTACAGCTATGTGATGTACAATGCTCAACGCTTATGCTATGATACAGATGGATCATATTCTGCGATGCGGGGTATGACAGCTAAGAGGAGAAGGACATGAAAGAGGGGAACAGGATACCGTTAGTCATAGGCGGTGCGGCGGTCGTATTACTGATCGCATTGCTTGTGCTGGGGATCGTTTCCTCAGGCAAACCTGCGGGAAATACAGCTTCTTCTGCAACAGTGACGCTTACGGATGCGAAACAGGCTGCGGTGACGCCCACGGGCGCGGGTGAGAGAAAAGCGGATATCCAGGCTGCGGATGAAACCATGGTGACGCCGCCCGGTGCGGGAATGGATGGCGGTAACGGGAAAGAAGCGGCAGTGACACCCACGGAAGCCGGAGAAAGCATTGCTGCCGGTGCGTATGAAGATAAACCGGAAATAAAGCCCACGATCGAGTTGGAAAATAACGATGCGGATCAGAACCCGGAGGATCCGTCAGGGGATGCGGATGCGGCAGAGCCGGACGATGCTGTTCAGTATATCATATTCGGAAGGTATGAGCAGGACGGGGATACGGAGAACGGTCCCGAGCCGCTCGAGTGGGAAGTGCTGGAGGACAGTAACGGATCGCGTCTGCTGATCAGCCGGTATATCATCGACTGCCGGCAATATAATACAGATGATACGGCGGTTAGCTGGGAGAGCTGTACGCTCCGAAGCTGGCTTAACGGGGAATTCTTTGATACTGCTTTTTCACCTGCGGAAAAGGATCATATCCTTATGGCAAAGGTTTCCAATCCGGTGAATGAGTACTATAAAACGGATAGTGAAAACGAGACACAGGATAAGGTTTTCTGTTTAAGTGTGGAAGAGATAAGAAAGTATTATACTTTCAATATCTGGCACAAAGTAGAGCAGATCGGCTTTTGTGAGCGGCTGATCACGGATATGACACAATATGCGCTGGACCGTGGTGTGGAAAAGCATACGATCAGCAGTAACGATTTCAACTGGTTTCTTTGTCATGAAGGCGCGGACAGCAGTGTCATAGGGATGGAAAGCGGTGGCTGGTGGCTGCGTTCAACGGGGCGGAGCGGTAAGTGGGCGTGCTACGTGGATGAACTCGGCCGCTGCGGCTGGGGCAGCGACGGCATAGCGGTATTCGGCCGCCTCGGTGTACGGCCGGCTATTTATCTGAGCAGATAGAAATATCAGGAGGAAGGGGATTATGTTTTGCAGGAAATGCGGTGCGGCAATGGGCGAAGGAGATGTTTTCTGCGCAGTGTGCGGAGAGCGGATCACGATGCCTGATGTCACGGAGGTGAAGAAAAAAAAGCGGATAGGGCTTTGGCTGATCCCTGCGGCACTCATTCTGATGACCGCTTTGATCCTGGGGATCGTTTTTGCGAGCCGGGCCGGAAAAGCCGCGAAAATTGCGGAACAGTTATCGATCGCCGAACGATATCTGGACGAGCTGGATTATGATAAAGCGGTTGCAGCCTTTAAAGAATTGCTGGAGATCGATCCGCTGAATGAAGATGCCTATCTCGGACTGGCAGAGGCATATATAGCGCTGCAGGAGGATGATAAAGCGGAACGGATCCTGAAAAAAGGATACGATAAAACAGACTCCAGGGAGATAAAAAAAGAATTGGAGAGGCTGGAAGAGCATATCCGGAAACAGGAAGCGGAATCGCTCTCCGCAGCTGTGACCCCCACATCCACACCTGTACCTACACCCACGCCGGAACCTGTCCCATATGTCCCGCAGGTGATCATTCCGGATGACGGCCGGCCGGCAAAAGGCGATCCTTTTGATGCTGTGGCTGCCTATGCAAGGTATGCCGAAAGCAATTTTGGGGAGGATTACAAGGTGTACTGTATTTACCTGAATAACGACAGTATACCGGAAGCAGTCTATGATTTCGGAGATGCGGCGTCCGGAGCCGTGATCCTGACTTATGACGGAGGTAATGTAGACAGCTATTATCTGAATCGTGGGGAATTCAGCTATGAGGAAGTGACGAATACCCTGTTTGTTGATAGTTATCATAGTGACTGGGAGGTTTTTGAGGCTGTCAAGATCGTAAGCGGGAAATTTAACGGGTTTGCGAAGGGGAGCTGTGGACTGGCAGATAACAGCAGTATCGGTAAACCGGATCTGTACGAAAATGATGCCTATTGGACAGCAGAGTGGGATGGAAACGAAGTGAGCCGGAAGGATTTCACTTCGGCTGTCGAATCGCTGAAAACAGGTCATACACTGACATATAACATGGCATATACGTATGGGATCGAACCGGACTATGGACATGAGGCGGCTGTAAACAACGCATATTATGATCTGAGATACCGTTGGGGTGAAGAGATCGGCGGAAAAGAAAAGCCGAATCTTTATCTGTATCCCGAGATCGGCGGACAGCCTGTGAAAGAGATCAACGGAAAAGAGACGGTAGAGCTTCGGGTTTCGCTTCGTATGGAGAATGACAGGATGGCGGCTTCCTGGCCCGTGGCAGAGGAGGCAGAGGGCACATACCGCTGGAATGTATATGCGGCTGAGGACGGAACGCTTTATGATGCGGGCGGCAACGAGTATTCCTATATTTTCTGGGATACAATGCGTGACGGAGAGGCGGATTTTTCCGAAGGCTTCTGCGTGAGGGGCTGTGATACGGCGGAATTCCTGCGTGAAACACTTTCCGGAATGGGGCTTACACCGAGGGAGTATAATGAATTCATCGTGTACTGGCTGCCACGGATGAAGGATAATCCGTATAACATCATATCCTTCCAAAATGACAGTTATGCGGCGGATTATCCGCTTGAGATCGAGGATCCAGCGGGAAATACACCGGATTCCGTGCTGCGCGTCATGATGGCATGGAAACCCAGCAGGGAGAAAGCGGAGCTTCGCGCGCAGAGCTTTGAACCCTTTGAACGTAAAGGCTTTGTGGTTGTAGAATGGGGTGGTTATGAGATCGATGAGCGGGATTGAAGCCAGGCCGCTTATTTCTGTGAAGAGAAGGGAGCGATCAATATGTCATACACAGTACGTCTTGCAACGGAAGAAGATGTTCCGGCGGTCATCGGACTGCTGAAACAGGTCAACCGCGTTCATCATGAAGGCAGACCGGATCTGTTCAAGCCGGTGACAAAATATGCGCCGGAGGAACTGCCCGCCATTTTTGCGGATGAGAATACGCCGGTATTCGTATGCACGGATGAAGAAGGAAAGGTGCTCGGTCACGGTTTCTGCGTGTTGCAGCGCCCGGAAAACAGCCGGCTGCTCACGGATATCCTCACCCTGTATATCGATGATATCTGCGTGGATGAAGCGGCAAGGGGCCGGCATGTGGGGAAAGCGATCTATGAACACATTCTCGCCTATGCCCGTCAGAGGAAGTGCTACAATGTTACCCTGAATGTCTGGCACTGCAATCCCGCTGCCATGAAGTTTTACGAAAGCCTGGGCCTTGTGCCCTATAAACTGGGGATGGAAACAATCCTTAACTATACGGAGAAAGATTAAAAAGAGAGGATTTGTGAAAATGTATTACGTACCGGATGGAACGGAACGCTGTGGATTTTATGAGTGCGTGGATTGCGGAAACCGCTTTCTGGATCTGAGGATCGCTCCGTCGATCGTCTGTCCTTATTGCGGAGAGGAGCCGAATATGGAGATCGGACCGGATGAGGAAATGCCTAAGATCAAAGAAAGTGCGAGGCTTCTGCAGATGCTGGAAGGCGAGGATGTAGAGAAGTATGATACCCTGCTCAGTCTGGCGGTGACGGGTGGAGATTACAGCTGGATCTGATCTCATTGAAGAAAGACCATGAAAGTGCAATGTAACAGGAAAAGAACAGAAAGGATAAGTGTGACTGCCGTATGAAAATGCTGACGCTTGGAAGAACCGGGATCACCGTGCCGCAGAACGCGTTCGGTGCATTGCCGATACAGAGGGTAGATAAGGAAACGGCCGTACGGCTGCTGCACATGGCCTATGACGGCGGCATGCGCTTTTTTGATACGGCCAGGGCATACAGCGACAGTGAAGAGAAGCTGGGAGCTGCGTTTGAGGGCATGCGCGACAGGATCTTTATCGCCAGCAAGACCATGGCAAATACTCCTGAAAAATTCCGGGAGGATCTGGAAACCAGCTTGAGAAATCTGAAAACGGATCATCTGGATATCTACCAGCTGCATTGCGTACCGCAGTGTTACCGGCCCGGTGACGGCAGCGGAATGTATGAAGAGATGGAAAAAGCAAAACAGCAGGGGAAGATCCTGCATATCGGGATCACTGCGCACAAGATCGGCGTGGCGGAGGAGATCGTGGAAAGCGGCCTTTATGAGACACTTCAGTTTCCGTTTTCCTATCTGGCAACGGATCGGGATATCGCCCTGGTTAAGGCCTGCGAGAAAGCGGGGATGGGTTTTATCGCGATGAAAGGTCTGTCCGGAGGACTGCTGAACAACGCAAGAGCGTGTATGGCCTTTATGCTGCAATATCCTGCGCTGCCGATCTGGGGCATTCAAAGGGAGGAAGAGCTGCGGCAGTGGCTCGCTTTCTTTGAAGAAGAGCCTGTGCTGGATGAAGAACTGCAGGCGGTGATCGATGCGGACCGCAGTGAACTGCTCGGGGAATTCTGCCGCGGCTGCGGATACTGTGCACCCTGCACGGTGGGGATCACCATAAACCAGTGCGCGCGTATGTCCCAGATGATACGGCGTGCACCGTCCGCCAACTGGCTCTCCGATCATTGGCAGGCCGAGATGATGAAGATCGAAAACTGTGTGGACTGCGGCGTGTGTCTGACGCGCTGTCCTTATGAATTGAAGATCCCAGCGCTGCTGCGCAAGAATCTGGCTGACTACAGGGATATCCTGGCCGGGAAAACGAAAGTATGAGTTATGTGATAAGCGGCTGAACTTTCCCGGGCGCAATTCCGCTTTTGGCGCTTGTTACCACAGGAAGCCCTGAGAACTCGGAAGATATACGAGTAATACATAAGAGAAACGGTGGCAGAAATGACTTCGGAAGCGGCTCTCGACCGGAACATCGAAAAGATATGCGACATACTGGAAGACTCCTCCTATGTGGTCTTTCTGGGAGGCGCCGGGGTTTCCACGGAAAGCGGGATCCCGGATTTCCGGAGTAAGGGCGGGCTGTATCATAAGAAACAAAAACGTTTCATGGCATACCGTCCGGAATACCTCTTAAGCAGCGAATGTCTGCGGAAGAGGTCCGAGGTCTTTTTTGAGTATTACCGTGAGAACCTGGATGCGAGGAAGGTACAGCCCAATGCTGCACACCTGGCTTTGGCAGCTATGGAAAAAGCCGGGAAACTGAAAGGGATCATCACCCAGAATATTGACGGGCTTCACCAGAAGGCGGGAAGCAGGAACGTACAGGAGATACACGGTACGATCTGGGAAAATCACTGCATTTCCTGCGGTAAAGCTTATGATGTGAATTACATCTTTGACAGCAGGGAGGCAGTTCCCCGGTGCACGGAATGCGGCAGGATGGTACGTCCCGATGTGACGCTTTATGGGGAGATGCTTCCCGGAAGGGCGTATGATAACGCCATCGGAATGATCCGTGTAGCCGACTGTCTGATCATAGGAGGAACTTCTCTGGAGGTGGGCTCCGCTGCCCAGCTGGCGCATATGTACCACGGTAAGTCCCTGATCATCATAAACAAGACAAAGACGAAACTGGAAGGCAAGGCTGACGTAGTAGTGCATGACAGTATAGGAGCTGTCCTGAGCGGCGTTACGGAGCTTATGGGATGGCAGGTTCAATAAAGCGGCTGCGGGGGTTGGCTGTTTGACAGAGTATACAGCTGAGAAATATGCGTGAACTGATAAATGATCCTTTTTACAAACTCATAGAAGAATACGATAGATGCGTGATCGACTATTGCCTCATCGGAGATGATATACCCTATCGGGGACTGCGTTCGCATAAGGATGCCATTCTGTTTGCGATGCTCAGGCTGGGTGAACGATATAATGATACGCGGTTGATAGAAGAAAGCGGGGCTTGCTCTGAAGTCCGGGAAGAAGCGTTTCCGTGGAATACGGATATAGAGAAAGCACAGGGACATCAGATCGATCCGGCGGAACTGCTGCAGGGGCCAAAGATACTGCGGACAGACAGCGTAGGCCAGAGATTTTATGACTGCGACATACCGGATCCTTTGAAAGGAGAGCAGATACCGTACTGGTATGCTTTCTGGGAACCTCCGCATACTTCGGGTTACGGGCCGGATGATTTTCGCAGGGTCAATTCCATTTTGTTTCCGGAGGGGACAGATGAACTTGAAGTATATGAGTGGACAACAGACTGGTCGGATTATTTTGATGACGGCCATGAATGGTGGGGGACTGCATGTTGGAGTGTGTACGACAAGCGTATGAACAGATATGTCGTTATCCTGGCGGAAGCAACAGACTGACAGCTTTGTGTTGAACAGAGCGGAATGAAAGAATACATTCAGGCTGCCATCTTGTTTTGGCTTCTCTGTGTTGTGCTGGGAAAACGGTAATACTCTTTTTTCCCATACTGCCTGTATGCAGAGAACAACAGATCTAAAAAGAATATAACAAACATAAGTGCTGCGGAATACTGCACTGTTTCTTCCGGGAAATAATACGTATAATACTCCAGTATCGGATTAACGATCTTGAGCTCAAGAATACTCAAGCCGCCAAAAGCCAAGGTACTCCATAACCAGACACGTCCATGAAGTTGATAGTGATAATTGGAATAATCCCACCACCTCGCATGAAATGCTTTTTCCAGTAAAAATGAAGCAATATACTCGATGGAAGTGGTGAGGATTATGCTGCAGATAAAGATGTACACAGGATTGTCAATTTTTCCGAGTACCAAGAGATTCAGCATTGCGCCACATCCATAGATCGGAAGATAAGGTCCTTTTAAAAAACCCTGATTAACAAGCTGACGGTATCCGATCGAGCAGGTGATCTCCTCAAAAAGCCAGCCGATAAAGCTGTAGATCATAAACAAAACAAAATAGTGTGCCAATAATTCTATCATCACATATTTCCTCGAACATTTCTCAATAAAAAATGACTTTTTCTTGACATTCCAACGTAACAACTGTACCATCAAGTTGATGTCACAAGTGTAACGCTGCATAATTATTTAGTCAATACACCGGGCGGCTTATGTGACAGTATGTGTTAAAAGTGTAACACCCAATCTTATTGTGCCGGGATATAAGATGAGGAGAATACATCTATGGAGTTGAAACACTTATCCAACAATGAAGCAAATCGAATAACCAGGGAAGCAATCTGTACCGCGCTTCTTTATCTGATGGATACGAAAGAGTTTGACCGGATCTCCATCTCCGAACTTGCACGCAAAGCAGGAGTTTCCCGTCAGTCATTCTACAGAAATTATTCCTCCAAGGAGGATATCGTTATTGAAATCGAAGAAAATCTTTTATCTGTTTTCGAAGACTCTCTTAATGATCCGAAACACATAACAGATATTCACTTATGGTTTTATGATCTGTTTTGTTTTGTCCGTGAAAACCGGAAATTGATTTTAGTGCTCCAGAGAGCTGATCTTATGGATGTTCTGTTTTCAAAAGCTTCTTTTCTGGCCGAAAGATGGATGGGGAAAAGAAATGCCCGGATGCATTATTATATCATAGGCAGTCTGGCAGCGATCAAGGCCGTTGTTATGGAATGGATATCCACAGGCATGAAAGAAAGCTGCAATAAAATGGCAGATATTTGTATGGAGTATGATATCAATACACTTTTTTCGTAGAGTTAACGCCGGTTTTTATTATTTACTTTTTTTTTACATGGAATGCATACGAAATATAAGGGGGGTAACAAATGAAAACTTTCAGAACAAAACAATTTCAGATACTGACAGATATCAATCTTGTGTGGGATTTCCTGACGGATATATATGACCGCGAAAATGGGAGCGGTGTTGCGGCTCCGTTCTTTGAACATGCTATTCTGGCTTCGTGGATGGATAATTCATATTCCTACCTGAACAGGTTTTGGTTTGACGGAGAAAAGATCGTTGCCTTTGTTTTTTATGAAGCACCGGCGACAGACATTTATTTCAGCGTGCGTAAAGGATACGAGTATCTTGCGGACGAACTGATAGACTATGCTGTGAGAACCATGCCCAATTGGGATGATAAACAGCAGTTTGTCCTGTTTAATGGTCAGGAATATCTTATGGAAGCGGCACAGAAACGAGGGTACAAAAAGGTTTTTGAGTATGATGACAGGATCTTTGATTTCAAAAACGAGCTGAACTACGAGTTGCCTGAGGGATATCACTTTGTCGAGCCCGGGGACATAGATGCCCTTAAGATAGGAAAACTTTGCTGGTACGGCTTTGATCATGGAGACAAGGGCGAGTTTGTCAACTGGGATAAACAGGATACATCATTTGACTGGACACCCGAAAAATCTTATAAGGATTGTCTTGGCAATATCATGGCCCCGCTTCCGCATGCGACACCTGAATATGATGTGATAATCGCTGACAAGCAGGGAGAATATGTGTGCTTTTCGGGAATGTGGTGGGTGCCGCAGAACAAACTTGCATATATGGAACCTCTCTGTACCTCGCCCGAACACAGACGAAAAGGACTTGCCGCGGCTGCGCTGACTGTTCATTACAGAAGAATGAAAGCTCTCGGCGCAACGCATATGACGGGAGGCGGAGATCCCTTCTATGAAAAAATCGGATATGGAAAAGGCTTGCATTGGAGCTTTTGGAAAAGAGATGTTTGATTCAAAGGCAAAAAGAAACCCTCAACGATCTTTCGCTGAGGGTTTTCTTTCGCAGCGTTGCCAGGATGCTGCAACTCATCTTGACAGCTGCAAGGCTGAAAGAATAATGGGAACATATGTTCGACTTGTGGGCGTTTTTATGGGACAATAACAGGGGTACACTATACTTAGCAGTATAAGAGAGGGCACGGGATATATCCGTAAGTGAACAAAAAAGCTGAAACAGACTGCGCTATCATACAGATATGAAGTTGAGGCAAATTTCGGGTTTTGCTTTTGAGCCGGGATCGGAGGAGATCATGGGAAGAGACGAGGTTAAAGATATAGTAGTTATCATACTGTGTATCCTATATTTTGCTATATGTTTCGCAGTTTCGGAAGGAGACGGAAAAGCAGGCAAAGGGCAGACGAGCAGCACGTCAAGCTATAGCAGCAGGAGCTATCAAAGTAAGTGGGAAACGAGAAACTATGACTCCGGGACGGGGAGCTCGACAAGAAGCAGCAAAAGCACCGGTACAAGCACATACAGGAAGCTTAACAATGATCCGGAGGATTATGATGATCCTGAAGAGTATGCGGATGATGCCTGGGGCGATGATTTTGACAGCTGGGATGAAGCGTATGATTACTGGGAGGATTACTGATGACGATGCTTTTGACAATTTGCAACAGGGGAGTTAATTCGTTTCGTTTGCGGTAAGTGTAGCATTTTTGAACTGTGTATGCTTACGGCAGATAGTCTGGATCTGGATCCTTATGATGAGGATAACTGAAAAAAACAGGTAACGAACAGAATTGATGAGGGAAAGGAGTGAATTAATGATGATCGGCAGTGTAAAGCTTTTTAACAGCAGGCAGAGCAGGGGAGATTATACGGAGATCAATTACTATGATGAACTGGATCAGCCGGCGGATCCGGAGGAGGCGGTGAGGATACGGATACGCGAGATGCTTTCAAACGGAACGGTGGTAAAAGAGACCTGGGGATTCTGCGGGAAAGCGGGAAAAAGGCCGGCATAAGTTGTCTGGTCTCCCGTCAGGAGACCGTTAGAGATAGGGACCGTGATAGGATAAGAAAAGAACAGGAAACGGAACTTAACCCAATATAGACCAAGGAGGCAGCGGAATGAGCAAGGTATATGTTACGATCACAGGCATGAATCATTACTATGGCAGCGATTTTATGAAAAAGGGGAGGACGGTGAAGCTGATCAAGGAGCCGGATAATGAGTACGATAAGGAAGCGATCCGGGTAGAGATGAAGGGCCTTGGAAAGATCGGCTATGTAGCAAACAGCACCGGAACCGTCCTGGGCGAGAGCATGAGTGCCGGACGGATCTATGACCGGATCGGGAAGAAAGAAAAAGGAAAGGTGTGCCTCGTATTGCCCGGGGGAGTGATCTGCGAGCTGAAGAAGGATTAAGAAAGTGAAAAAGACAGAGTGGAAAGGAGCGTGATCTGCATGTTCAAGTTCATGATAAAACTGTGCTTTTTGCCGATATTACTGCCCCTATGGCTTCTGGGGGCAGTGCTGAAGCTGCTGGGCTGCATTGCGATCGGAGCAGCGATCGATGCGCTGATCTTTGGACGGGGTTAGGACGAAGAAATAGTAGAGCATGATGCATTTGTATCTAACAGTACAAGTCTACTTTGTCATAGAATTAATAACATGCTATACTGGCTTTGACAGTAATAAATTCAGGAAATGTTGAAGGGTAGAAAAAAGAGGAAACTATGATGGAATTAGAGCCGGAACAGATCAGAGTATCACCGATACCTAAGACCTGGATATTGGATCTTGATGGAACACTTGTTGTGCATGATGGTCCATATATTATGGGGAAGGATCAATTCCTGCCGGGGGCAAAGGAATTCCTTGATTCCATACCGTCCGGAGATATGATCATCTTTCTTACGGCCAGAAGTACGTATGAAAAAGAACATACGCTGCGTTTCCTTAAGGAGAATGATGTCAGATATGACCACATTATCTTTAATGCCGGGCAGGGCGAGAGGATCATGATAAATGACATGAAGCCGGATGGTCTGGTTACCGCATATGCCGTGAACACCAAAAGGGACCGTTTTTGCCGTACGGAATTCATTACTGACAGCAAACTGGGGACAGATTACGATTAAGAAGGTTAGAACCGGAAAAGAAGGATATACATTGATATTCAGGATATGAAAACAGCTATCGTATTTTATTCAAAACACCAAGGAAATACAAAAAAGCACAGCCGAGAGATCGGGAAATACCACTGTTACGGTTTTGATACCTTCGGACCATTTGGAAGGATTGGCGGTATAGCCAAGGGACAGCCGACGGAGAAGGAGATCGCTGAAGCGGTCAGATTCTATAAGGATTTGTAAGTGTAATGTCCCCGGAATACCTGAGAATTCGAAAGGCTCTGAGCGATTACATTGTCTGTTGTCGGGATGATGTGTCAGCACGTTATATTCGGATTCAAGGCAGGATTAAAAAATTTCTCAGAATTGACATAGATCAATGTAATGGAGCCGGAAAACTGATATTGTCTTCTTAAGGAGGTGATATCAATGGATATGACAAAACAAAATGCAAAACGTGCACTTACTTTAACAACGGTACTCACTCTGTTTGTGGCCGGCTTTGAGATCTTCATAGCCTATACAAACTACAAGCCGGGGATGAATTTCTTCGATCTGGCGAGCTATGTGACTGCAAACCGGTACGTCTATTACCTGATACTGATCCTTGCGAATATGATCATGCTCCCTGGGGCGGTATTGTTGTTTAAAGAGAGCGGTTTAAGTCTTAAGGATGAGATCTTTGAGAAGAAGACTCTCGGAAAGGATATCCTCATAGGAGTTATCGCACTGGCTTTAACGGGAATACCGTCGATCCTTTCCACATTTATATACGGATGTCAGACGGACATGGCCTATAAGGCCGGAAAACCGACAATAGGGCTGACCATCATGGGGATACTTGCTCTCGGTCTGGTCAGCGGCATCGTAAAAGAGATATTCTTCAGAGGAATGGCAAAGGTATTCTGTGGCTCCGTAATGGGGGAAATGACCGCGCTCCTTCTTTTCAATGTGATGTTTGCCATGCTTGACTGGTATAATTTCGGCTTGTCGTTTGTGATCGGATCAATATGGATCTGGGCATATAAAAAGAGCGGACATCTTATTGCACCGATGATAGCACACGGCGGTATCAATATTATTTCACTCATATATTGGATTATGGTGACGGGATAAGCTTATGGATAAGAAATATCTGATAAAACAGCTGAAAGACCTTTCTGACGGATTGAAACTGGGCATATCCGAAGAAGCTATAGAGAAGGCTATTTCTTTCTCAAGGTTCAGGGTCTATTCAAAGGGCGAGGTGATCGCAAGAACCGGCGATAAGACAACAGCTGCAGGCATAGTCATTAACGGTGTGATCAGGAGCTACTATGTCGATAGGGATGGGAATGACATTACCCAGTATTTTGCGCCGGAAGGCAGCTGGTGCATAGATTCCGGAATGGTCGGTTTTGCTGAGATGCAGGCAAACTGGGAAGCCATTGAGGATACGACTGTCATGCTCTTTGACGTAAAGGACATGAAAGCGCTGATATATAGTGAAGAACAGTTAAAGAATGTCTGGATCATGGCTCTTGAAAGTGGAATGAGATATAAGATATACAGAGAAAACGGCTTTCTGGTGGAAAATGCCACGGAAAGATACGTTGAATTCAGGAAAAGATATCCTGAGCTCGCCAGGCGCGTTCCGCTAAGATACATAGCAACATATCTGGGGATCACCCCCGAATCTCTGAGCAGGATCAGAAGTGCGTTGAAAGAGGGGGAGAATATGAATTAAAATCAGCTGACGGATTTAAGGAGAAGGATTTTGGTAGAAAGAGTCGTGATAATGTCAGTAAAGCGACTCTTTTTTTATTTCCCGGCAAAATATATTCCAGTTTAACTTATGTTAAGACAATAAGATTAATAGAAGTCTAAAAGTGTGAAAAAAAATAACATTTAGACCGCTAATAATTGACTAGACAATTTGTTTATGATATAGTAGTGCTATGAAAAAAGAGTACTTAATTGGACGAACTGAAGAATGTAAAAGGCTGAACCGATGTTTGAAAGAAGATTCTGCGCAGCTTGTAATTGTCTACGGACGTAGAAGAGTTGGAAAGACTTACTTGATAAATGAATTTTTCGATTATACTTTTGCTTTTAAGCTTACAGGAGCATTTAATCAGTCAAGAGCAGCTCAACTGGAGAATTTTGCCCTTGAGATTAAGAGGAAGACAAAGACAGAGTGTGATGTTCCCGCTAACTGGACACAGGCATTTGAATTGCTGAGAGAGTACTTGGAAAGACTTCCTAAATCAAAAAAACAGGTGGTTTTTCTGGATGAATTGCCATGGTTTGATACACATAAATCCGGCTTTATGCCTGCTTTTGAGTGGTTTTGGAACGATTGGGCTTCAACTCGAAGAAATCTGGTCTTTGTCGTTTGTGGATCAGCGGCGTCTTGGATGGCTGATAAAATATCAAATAATAAGGGTGGGCTTTTTAGAAGACAGACCTGCAGGTTATATTTGGAACCATTTACTTTATTTGAGACAGAAAAATTCTTGAACAGCAAAGGGATTCACTGGTCAAGATATGAAATAGCTGAATGCTACATGATCATGGGCGGGATTCCTTATTATTTGAATCTTTTGGATGCAGATTTACCATTGACTCAAAACATAGATAATCTGTTTTTTAAGAAGAAAGGTGAACTTTGGGATGAGTTTGATCATCTTTATAATACCCTGTTTTCTAACAGTGAGA
>JAEELW010000166.1 GCA_016282915.1 Lachnospiraceae bacterium
GAAAATGAGATTGGCCCCATGGCCGGATGTTTCTGACCAGATCTGCCTTTCATCTTACATCCTGTTGCCCTTAACGTCAAATATTGTCGATCTGTTCACGTATCGCCAGTATTTTCCTTGTTGTGTTCCCGCCTATTCTTGCAAGTATGATTGCTCCCGGAGAAGTTGTTCACAGTACACTTATTACCACCTACGAACCGGAAATGAATGAATATAGAGGCGTCTTTTCTAAAATCATAACATTGGCTGATCTTTTTGAAGAATGATGGGCTGATTTTATTCAGCGGTAAAGTACTCTTTAATGTTACTTACCGCTGAATAAAAAAGCCCGTACCTCTCCGGTTTCCTCTTCAAGGTACAGGCAACAAAAATCCTTTGATTTTTAACCCGGCTATGAAATTATTTCTTCTTCACCTTCACAGTCACGGTCTTCGTCACCCCTCCGGCATAAGTCAATTTCACCTTCACCGTCGCGCTCTTCTTACTGATACCGTAAACATCAATCTCCGTCATATCCTCATCATTCACTTTCGCCGCAACTCCCTTCGGCGTTCCCACGATTCCAACCTTCACAGGCTTGATAGTCCTGAACTTCCCGGAGCCAACCTTGTTTTTTGTGCCGCATCCTGCCAATACGGCAGCTGCGAAAACAGTCAGTACTAATACGATCAGCTTCTTATAAAACCTGTCCGTAAGCGCTTTTGACATAAACCCTGCACTCCCCTCAACATTTTTATTCCGGATCAGCTGATCCCGGCATAAATTCATCCGGAACTTTTATATTATGCGAAAGCAAAAACGCAACATACTCCGGATCACGAAGGCGCTGTCTGGATTCCATCATATATCTTTCGTTTTTCTTCCGAACAAATCCGAGTTTGTGCCGCAGATATTGAAGAAATATTATTAGGCTTAGGATAAAAAACCCACCCAGACAAACATTAACAACAACAGGATCTGCCACTTTATCCATATTGCCCTTCATCCTGAGTCCGACAAGGCAGGCTGCGATCCCACCCAGTCCGAACCTTTGACACGCCTGCGGCTCCTGTGTCAGCTGTATCGGATCAAATCCCTGTATAGCCACCTCCCGCCAGCGGTTCTCAAAAAGCTTCCCGCCGCAATTCTTGCATCTCTGAAGCTTGCTCCCATATAGATACGGGTTCAGGATCCCATAACTCTCTATCACATTTTTCCCGCAATGCGGGCAGACTCGCTTCAACATCTGTTATCTGCTCCTCATCAAAACTGCCGATGTCATCCCGATATATTCCGAAACCACAGCGACAGCATCTTTTCCGTATCAAAAAAGGTATACCCGAGAATTGAGTATACCATTTTCCCATCGGATTTACAAATCAGATGATCTGTTTTATCCCCTGCGAACTCCCCGCACATAGTTACAGCTTTTCCTTTTTTCAGCTATGTACCTTTTCTTCACTTCCATGCTTTTTATACTTCTTTATCAAGACCACTATGAAAAAAGACAGTATATCCGCAATCCCCAGCACAGGAAACAGGATCAGCAGACTGTTTGAACTTCCGTATATGTCAAGTACCCCTTTAAGGATAGAACCGATCGTCAGCGTCGCCAGACCCGCATTCCAAAAGCAGGCAGCCATAGCCGGTACGAACTTTCTTCTTATGCCGACCAATCTCCAGAAAAGTCCTCCACCTACTGCAAAGAACCCAAATGCGTATATCATGGCATAAGAGAAGACACCGAAACTGAAGCTTTCATAGATCATACCGAATACTGCCGTAACAAGTGCCGCGATCAGACAGCCATCCGCCATTTTTGACGTATCTGCCATTTTTTCATCTGATGTATACAATATCACTCACACTCCTTTCTTCTGTCCCTCTTCCTCCGGTAGTCGGGTGGTTGATGAGTTCCCCCCGGAATATCATGGTCGATGATCCTCCTCCATCCAGGTTATACGCTGTCTCAGCACCAAGATCCTTCATAAAACCCGCCAGTTCGCGAAGTGTTAGTCCCGCATTGTCTGTTGTCCTTCCATCCGCTACAACAAAAACATAATGAAGATCATCTATAAGCCCTATAGCCGTTCGGGGATTGCTCTGCATTGCCCTTCCCACTTCTTCCTCTTCATCCACGGCGACCTCCCCATCTGTAACAAGTGCCGGTCCGAAAGAGAGTACCTGCCATGCTCCCATATCCAAAAGCTCCTGTGCACTGATATCATCCTCGTTTATGATAAGAAACTCTCCGCTCTTTAAAACGACCAGATCCTCATTACCCTTTCCGCACTTATCCCTGTACAGAACGCCTTCACGTATTACATAACCTGTTTCCCTGCTTCCGTAAAAATCACCGTTAATTGCAAGAACCGCATTATTATTAGCGGCTGTTACAGAAGTTTCCTCTTTAATATTCCTTCCGTATGTATCCTCCGCCAAAGCTGTTTTTAATCTGTCTGCGGAATCCAGCTTCACATCTGCCACATATACATTCGTGTCATTTACTCTGTACTGTTTCAGTGTTATATCTACCCCATTCTCGTGGTATTCGCTCACAGTATCGTACTCAACGCTTCCCGTATCCTGTTCCTGCAGAGCTTCCTCACTGTTCTCACTCTTATTTCCCCTAAAGGATCTTTTTTTCTTCCAGCCTTTTGGCCCACTCTCAGCATCCCGTTTAGAGGCATCCGCATCACTCCCGGAAGACTGTCCCGATCCGTCCGTTTCCTCCTGTTCTATGCCTGCACTCCCCTCCGTATACGCCTCCGTAGCAGAGGCGTATCGGTGGGGTATCACAAAGCTGTCCAGTAAAACATAGACTGCAAGTCCTGCCAGTAAGACACCATTTGTTACGGAAAATATAGTTGTTGCTCTTTTTTTCATTACTTTCATCCTCTCTGCATCGTCTCTCCAGGAACGGATGCCCCTTAGCGATCAGAACTGATCATTTTCCGGCCGGCGGTCTCCGTGTCCCCGTCTTCCGCCTTCATTATCCTCAGGCATCATTCCATCAAAAGTTCCCATATCCCGGGGACCACCCTCTCTTTCAAATCCCCCCTGGGGTCCCATGCCGTCTCTTCCGCCCGGTCCGCCAAACGTCTGATTTGTAATGGTATTTGTCTCCTCTCCGTTCTCTATGATCGTTCCTCCGTTATATTCCGCCTTGCCGTCATAATCGAAGGTGGACTGTCCTGTTATACTGATGGTTCCGCCATTGATACGGATATCCCCGTTGGAATCAACGCCATCGGTATCCCCGGCCCCCATTGCTATATTAACATTCCCGCCGTTCAACTCAAACAGGGGACTTATTGATGATGACTTTTGGGCTGCGTTTATCCCGTCATCCGATGCTGTGATATCAATCGTCCCGCCATTGATCTCGATCTGCGTTCCTTCTATTCCTTCCGCTGCAGTCAGTGTGATATCACCGTCATCGATCTTAACGATCGTAGTTGCATGTATACCGTCATAAGCTGCCTGGATATTTATGGTACCGCCGGCTATATAGATGTATCCTGTGGTATCGTCATCGTTATCTCTCCTTTCATTCTCTGCCGATTCCATTCACTTACCTGTGATGCAGGATCTGTTCTTGGAATTCTTACCGCTGTTCTCTTCATCATATCCGCGTATCCTGCTCCGTATTTCGAAAAGGATGTGGGAAAAACTTCCAGTTCGCTGAGCTTATCTGACAGTTTGTGGGGAAAGGCATTGCTTACCTTGATCTCCATCAGAACCTGTCCTTTCCGTAACAGCGGATTTCCTTTTTTGATCCCGCATAAGTCGCTGCAGCCGTCATCCCACTCGATATTGCTGTCAAAGGTGACGCGGAAATCTTTGTCCTCCGTTCCTGCCATGGCGATGCGGTCGTAACAGATGCTCATGGCCGGGATCAACTCTCCGTACAGCTTCCGGAAGGCTTCGATCTCTTTCGCGATCTGTGTCGTCCCTATGTCTCTTGCCTCTCCTGACAGATATCCGTACAAGTCCTTGTATTTTCCGGAAATGCGTCTTTTATAAACAACCCCTGCGTATTTCTTTTTGATCTCTATGAATGCATTTGTATCATCCTTCGCAGTCCCGTAAGTCCGCAGCCTCAGTTTTTCCTTATACAGCGGTTTTTCCATCGAGGTGCGTATCAGCCTGTGATCCGGGGTATCGTAGTATATATTGTTGATCCTGGATAAGCCGTATTCGTCTATACGCGCCATACTGCCCAGAAATGCTGCCAGTTCCTTATACTGCACCTCATCCAGCAGGTACTTAATCTCTTTTCTTTGGAATACTTCTCTGTATGCGCTCATATCCGTCACTTCCTTTCGGTGATATCTCTTTTATGATGCAATAATAGACTGTCAAGATTAAACGAACATTAAAAAAACACCAAAAAAGAAAAAACTTTTTCGGTGCTCTAAAACACTCACAAATCAACTATTTACGCAACGTGACCCTGAATACAGTTTCCCCGTTCCTGGAGGATGCCTTTATATCTCCGTTATGGTTCCGGTCTATACGTCTCGCAATGGCAAGACCCAGGCCATAACGGTTCTCCTCGCGGCTTCTGGATCTGTCCCCCCGGTAGAAACGTTCAAAGATCTTTTCTTCGTCCTCTTTCGATATCGGATCCCCGGTATTTATCACCTGAATATCTATGATCCCTTTTCCCTTGCCTGCGGATGCCAGGATCTTCACGGTAGTGTCCTTATGACTGTGACGTACCGCATTATCCAGTAACGTAGCTGCCATCTGTTCGATCTCTTCTTTATTACACTTACATAGCAGTCCTTCTTCGATATCCGTATAAACCGATACTCCCTGCTCAAAAGCAACGGCTTCATATGCCATACATCAAGAAAGAAACCTTTTACTTTTTCGTAAAAGTCCGCGTTCCGTTCCAAGAGATATATGATTGGATTCGAAGAATCTGGGCTAATAAAAAAGTCAATAAAGAAAGGGGTTAGAGAGATTTCGTTTTTCCGTTCACGTACTGTTCACGTAAAAAACTGATGAACAGCCCGTATGAATAATCCACTTTTCAACAATCCGTCGCCCGCATTATTGATGTCTTTGTTCTATTGCTATCAACACTGTTTGTTTCAGCAAATAGGACTTTTTCCCCGGAGAAAGTCCTATTTTGTTGAAAGTGGAAATTTTGTGTTCTTCCCAGAATACAGTTTTCCTATAAAAATATCGGCATAAATTTTTGCATGATATATACTTGCCTTACTCTTCCGTTTTCTTAACCCACCAGCCTGCTCCGTCTCTGTACTGAAATATACCTTCTTAGTCATCACACATCATCTCCGTTCTCAGTTCCCATTGTTTCCCGCTTCAGGCCATACATATTTTCCATATGGATATCTGCACACCTCAAGAAATCATCATACTTTTCAAAAGTGCAATTCCCATGATTCTGGTGTGCGCCATCTTTTGTCCATGAACACACAAAAGGATAATCCTCTCCATGCTCATTACCCTTTTCTATACAGAAATAGCTGATCTTCTCAAAATCATCATCAAAGAACATATAACTGCAGTAACAAAGAGGTTCTTCCTCTGGTTCAGGGAAAACGATCTTAAACATCTTGACATCATCAGTCACTTTGGATGCTGCAATACTGAAATCGTCCTCCGTATACGGATTTATAATCCCTTCATCCTCAAACATCCCGTTTATCACACGATACAAAACATTCTTGTCGTGAAAGAGAAGCCCTATAAACTGTTCTTTATCTTCAAAGAACCATTGCGGTAATGCCCTGTGCTCAAACGTATATCTAATAGCGTGCCTATCCATATCCAATATCTCCTTTCCGATAAGGTTTTTGTGTGTTTCATTTCTTTAGATATCAGTATAATTCTGCATCTGTCCGATAAGAATACCGCCATTTTGAACATGCGTTCGGCCGGTCATAAGTTGAACTGCAGTGACTTCGGTGACTACCGGGAATCGAACCCGGATCATCAGATCCACAATCTGAGGTACTCGCCGTTGTACGATAGCCACAGTGACCCCTGTGAGACTTGAACTCGACATTTGCAGCTTGAGAGGCTGCACGGTGTCCGGGGGACACCGGCTTTGCACCGACCGAAGCGGAGCGTAGAACGCCGTCCTGGCCATTAGACGAAGGGGCCGTATGCGGAGCCGAAGCCTCCGCATTATCTTTATTACATTTTCAGCAGATTCGCTATGAACTCCGAATATTTCTCACGGATCGGTATTTCCTCATCCACCTTCAAAGCCCGCCGTTCTGCGATTTCCGTCTTGCTGGTAACCGGATTGAAGCCCTGTTTCTCATAAGTCTCCCAATAGACTCCTATACCCCTCTTCTGCCAGCTCGGAAGCTTATCAAAATTGATCCCATTCTGGAAAAGCAGTTCATTCTTAAAGGCTACCGTCTGACCTTCCAGCATCTTTGTCGCCTCTCCGACACGCTTTCCCTGCTTACGAAGCATCCAGTAACAGTGCGAATTCAGTGAATTTCTGTGCGCATCCTCCTGCCTCCACTGGAAATAATCCTGTACCCTCTCCACAGTAGGCAGCGGCACCATACGACAGTCAAATATACCCGCTTGCCCTGATTGCATTGAAAAGGTGGTACTCGCCACACCTGCCAGAAGGGAATTATACTTCCTTACCTTGCGTCCGAAGGTATCCTCATTCGGGTGAAAGAGCAATGATATCTCATCGCTCTCGGTATATCCGTAGATCACACGAAAACCGTAATTCATAAGTGCCTTAACAGTTTCGACCATCATATCCCGAAACCGGATATCAAACGGCGCTTCAAATTTGCAGACTTCTTTCGTCAGTCTGGTAAACCTGTTTCCGTCCAACCGTGCCACCATATACAGCTCGGGTAACAGCACCTGATCCAGAGACTCCTCATAAACACGCATCTTGCTGTCCAGTTCATCAAAGTTCATCTTCATCCCTCCATTCGCATATTTCCATATTACCGTCTTCATTTTTCACAAAATACAGCTCATCAAATCCTTCTTCATAAGACGGCATCTCCAGTTTCTTCGATGTCATAGCGATAGCACCGTCCGGAACCCGTTCTTTTCCGGTCCGCTGAGCATTTCTTTGTATGCATTCCCGGATCCGTGACTGCATAAAGTATCCGATCACAAGATATCCGGCCTCTTTTGCTTTCGGTATATACCTTGCCCTGTCTTCACGGGTCGGATTGGTATTATCCACAGCATAATCACAGCCCTTTTCCATACAGTCCGCGATCAGAAGCACTTCCTTATTACGAGTGTGCAAGATATCCAGATTGACCCTCACCGCATCCGTCAGGAACCTTGAACAAAAGGTTGATTTTCCGCTCCCCTGGATTCCCATCATGACGAACATCTTTTTCTGTTCTTTTCCCATTGACATTCACCGCTCTCTTATGCAATCCTTTCTCCAATATCCGTTTTATCTATCACGATGATATCGTCAATCGCCACACCAAATACCACAGATAATACGACCAGGTTATCAATTGTAGGCATAGCTACGCCCTGTTGCCACTTATAGATCGCCTGCGGTGTAGAAAATCCAAAGATCATCTGAAGATCCTTTACGGACATCCCCGCCGCTTTTCTTAAGCGCACGATCATCTGACCGGTACTGATCATGTCGATGGTAGGTATGTTTCTTTTCATCATAATCTCTTTCATAGTCTTTTCTTCCTTTCCCAAGTGCATCAGCCAGGGCGCTGGACGTCCGGAGGACATCCGTTTGACGCCAACCGGAGAGGAGACATGAACCTGCACTTCCCTTCTGGGGCTGGTATTACGCCACTGATACAAAAAAAAACGCTTACCCTGATCTTCCCAGGATAAGCGGTTTCGTTTCTCTGCTTTGTTCAGCGATCTATTATCTCACAGCCATCCGGTTTCCGTCATCCTGTTCAGGGCACACATAAATCAAGCTCTGCTCAAGCTCGAGCAGTGCGTCTACATGTCCCTTTTCAAGATTGGTTCCGAATAATGTAAACATCTTTTCCCTTTCCGGGCAGAGCCCTTTTTCACTATCCATATCGTACCATAACACATTTCTCCTTAGTTGTCATTATATTAATAATATAATTTCCTACCAAAAATCTCTAATTCCTTTTTTTCTGTTTTAAATACTCATATACTTCCGTCAATGCACATTTGAATGATGTCTTTGTGACCTTTAACCCTCCCGATTTCCTTCTGGCATCCGCTACAAACGGCATTCCCTCTGTCTGTTTAAGTTTCAACAAGTAACTTGAATAACAATCCTTGTCCATTGTATTATGCGGTATTGATCCAAATATCACCGCACGATATTTGCCATCTCTTCTGATTCGTGCTGTATAATTTTTTGCCTTCTCATAATCAATGAATTCTATATCCTGCTTTTCAAAGCCCATGCTTTTTGCTATCCCGCACATCACGTTCGTCCCAAGTTCATGTCCTCCAATGACAAGTATCTTTCCATGAATACCAAGAAGGATATGACCACTCGCATTGAGATCGGTCAACGGGGATAAGCACTATGTATTCCAGACCGACGGAGATTTTCCGCTTAACCCGAACCGTCTGAACGATCATTTGCGGAAGCACTGCGCAGCGCTCGGGATCCGTTACTTTTCCAGCCATAAATTCCGCTTCTATTGGATCAGCAGCGCCTACTGCCAGGAAATGAACGAAAGGATCATCCAGAAGGTCGCCGGTCATGCCTCACTGGAAATGACCCGGCACTATAACCGCTCGACGAGGCTGCAGGAAGATTTTTCGCTGGATGAAATGGACCGGATCTGCGGATTCAAAAAGGCCTGAAAGCCAGTAAAATAGCGGGTTTGCGATGTGCAGGACCCCCGTTCACGTACGTTCACGTGACACAAAAAACCCCTCAAACGCAATGTTCAAGGGGCTTTAAGCCAATCGAGGTGACTGGATTCGAACCAGCGGCCCCCGCGTCCCTAACACGGTGCTCTAGCCAAACTGAGCCACACCTCGAAATTACTATTATACGGCTCATCGCCGTATGCAGAGCTGCCTAGCAGACTTGAACTGCCGACCTCATCCTTACCAAGGATGCGCGCTACCGACTGCGCCAAGGCAGCTAACTTACCACCGAAGATTGATTCTAGCAAAATAATGCTTTTTTGTCAAGCAGATTTCTTCTATATTTGAAAAGAATCCGATAAAAGCCTTAATGCTCTGCGTAAATGTATTTATTTTTGGACTTGCCGCCCAGCATACGTACTTCCTGATCTGTCAGCTGCAGTTCGTCAAAGACGTCCAATGCGTCATCCAGCTGAGCCGAATTGATACAGAAGACCAGCTTGGGCCGCTCGCGCAGAAAGACCTTTGCAAAAAAGCCCGGTTCCTGCCAGCGCAGAAAATAGCTGACGCGCGCATACTGAAGCGCCGCCTCGATGCGGTGACGGATCTCTTCCATCCGCCTGCTCTTGCCGGGCACCACCTCACACAGATCGATCTCATTATTCACTTTTACTCTGGTCATCATGTTGTCGATCAATGCTTCCGCGCCCCCGACGCCGCTATCTTTCTACAAACATTGATTTTATCACGCATGCAGGCCGCAAGTCAAGCCCGATGCACAAACATTCGTTACGGTTCAGCGGCCTGCCGCCACTGAGCGTAACGTGCTTCCGCCATGCCAAATCGGCTTTGCCGATAGCCGGCAAGTCCGGTATGCGTACCTCTTTATCCCTCTGCCGGGATCGCCTCGATCACCGCTGCGGAATAGCCGTGAGGCGCCTCGAGGATCTCGGCCCGGATCCTGCTGCCGTTCTCCGTAAACTCAAAGACCGCAAAGCCGCCGTTCAGTGCCGGCGTAAAATCCAGTTCCTCCAGCGTCTGCAGGAGCTTCCCGTCCGCATACTTGGTATAGCTCTCCTTCAGGCACCAGATATTGAAAAACGCCTTCTCCGATTCCGTAGGCGAAAGATGCTTTAAATACTCGGTCTCCGCCGGATGGAAGAAACGTCCCGCCATATCCGCGCTCAGGCTCCGCCATTCCTGGATATCCGCACCGACAGGCACATCGGATATCGCACAAAGCGCCATATTGCCGGAATGCGCAATGGAAAAGTGCACGTCCTTCAGCTCTTTAAAACGTGGCTGTCCGTTATCGCTCCGCTCCACCTCATAGATCCCGGCCGGTGCCGCATCACCCAGATGTTCTCTGGCCCCATGCTGTAAAAGAAGCCCCGCCGTGATGATCTGTGCCCGTTTTTTCGGATCCTTCACCGACTCCAGTTCCTTTTTGCGCAGGGAGTCGATCCCGTCCAGTGCTTCTTTCGCGTTTTTTGCATCCTCAAGAAGCCGCACTTCAGACATATAGATCTCTGCCATAACTCATTCCTCGCTTTCTTTTGCAGGCCGGGATATCCTGCTGTACCGTTTTCCGACTACCCGGATCGGAAGTCTGTCCGCCTTTTTTCTCCGGATATACTGCGACCGTTACATCAGCGGAAATACTCTTTGATCTCCGTATATCCCTGTGCCGCCAGCTGCTCCTTCTGGAACTTCTTATTCTTGGCCATACGCAGGAGCTGTACGCATTTTCCTTCCGCACGCAGCTCTTCGGCACGGCTCATTGCTTCGTTCACCTTCTCTGCCGGCAGTCCTTTTTCCAGCAGAAACGCCGTTTTCTCCTTTTCATCGGGCAATTGATAGCCCTGCTCCATCAGGATCGTGATGATGCGCTCAAAACCGATGGAAAAACCGCAGGCCGGCGTCTGCTGCCCCGTAAAGCGGCCGATCATCTCGTCGTAACGTCCGCCGCCGCCGCAGGAAGAATGGAACTCCTTCAGCTCCACTTCAAAGATCGTACCGGTATAATAGCTCATGCCGCGCACCAGCGTCGGATCGAAGAGCAGCGTCCAGCCGTCCTTCTTTGCGGCGTTCACTGCGGAAAAGATCTCTTCCAGATTGCTGCGCCCCTCTGCGGACAGCGCCTCACCCATGCGCTCACTGAGCGCCTTTAATGCCTCTTCGCCCGCTTTTCCCTCAAGCAGCCGGAAAAGCTCCATATACTTTGAGGCGTTCTCCTTCGGATAGCCCGCCTTTTCCAGTTCTTCGATCACACCCTCCGCGCCGATCTTGTCCATCTTGTCCAGGATGATGAATACGGCATCGTAATCCGCCTCGGCAAAGCCCGCCCAGGCCGCCATCGACTTGAGGATCCTACGGTCGTTGATGCGTATATTGAAATTCTTAAAGGAAAGCCGGGTCAGAACGGTGCTCATGGCCAGGATCAGCTCGATCTCGGCCAGATTGGACGGCTCTCCGAGGATATCGATATCGCACTGCTCAAACTGCCGGAAGCGCCCCTTCTGCGGCTGGTCCGCACGGAATACATTCCCCATCTGAAGCGCCTTGAAAGGCTGCGGCAGCTCTGCGGCATGATCCGCATAATAACGACACAGCGGCACCGTCAGGTCATAACGCAGTCCCGAATCCGCAAGGTCGTTCTCTTCCTTTGCGTTCGCGATATCCAGCTTATTCCCTCTTTTCAGTATCTTAAAAATCAGTTTTTCGTTCTCGCCGCCCTGTTTGCTCGAAAGATTCTCGATATGCTCCACACAGGGGGTCTCGATCTGCGTAAAGCCATAGCTTTCGTAGATCTCCCTTATCACATCGCTGACATGGTTGCGCAGCCGCATCTCTTCCGGCGTCACATCCCGCATGCCTTTTACGGCTTTTTTGATCATCGCCATCTCTCTTCTTTCCTTTCTCTATTATCATAGGAAGTATAAACTAAATCCCTTCCATTTGCAAGATGCAGCAAAGCGGGGTATAATACTAACGTTTTTGTACACAGGGGGGAAGAACAGAAAAGAAACAGGCTCCCGCCGCATTGCCGCAGCACTTAGTAAGCGCGAGCGGCCAAGCCTGCCTGAGGTACTGTCTGAGCGAAGCTCGCGCACGATCGGCGCGAGCAAGCGAGTTGCCGAAGGCAGGTCGGTTTCAGGACGCGACGCGCGAGCTTATGTGCGGAGGCATCAGCAAGGGAGCCGTTTTTTTTCTGCTCTCCCGTTTACATATAACAGCTTATGAATAACACGCTTTGCGATGAAAACGATCCCCGCGCGCGGCTCCTGGCTGCTGCCGCCGCGCTCTTCTTTCCCCTGTCACTGATCTGGCAGGAGCTGGTCTTTCATTGCTTTCTGATCGGGACTCCCGGCACTTCTTTTCTGTATGCGGCGCTCTTTGCCTGCGTGATCGGGCTCCCCGTCGGGATGGTCTGGATGCTGCTGCGCCGCCCCGTGCTGCGTACGGTCTTTTCCGTGCTCATCCTGCTTTTCTTTCAGGCTTTTTTCTGGACGCACGTGATCTATTACAAGGTCTTTGTGACCTTCTGGGCACCCTTCTCCACCATGGCCATCGCCGGCCAGGCCTTTGACTACAAGGGCATGATCCTGGAGAACGCCGCGCGCAGCGCCCATATCCTCTTTCTGCTCGCGCTCCCGCTGCCGCTCTATCTACTGCTGCTGCGCAGGGTCCGCCCCTCCGGTTTCCGCGGCTTTTTCCCGCAGTTCGGCGCCGAGCTCGGCTGCCTGCTCCTCTGCCTGCTGATACTGACCAATGGAGAACGCGGATACGGCAGTCCCTACGATCTGGTGGTGGGCCGTTCCTCCATCAGCGACAGCATGGAGACCCTGGGCGTACTGGCCACCAGCGTCTGTGACAGTCTCGGTCCCGGTACTTCCGCGCCGGTCCTTATGAGCGCCGGCAGCAGCGGCGGCAGCAAGACCACGACCGGAAGAAAGTCTTCCGTCAGCGTCAACCTTTCCCCTGAAGAACTCTGCGCCGGCTGGGCCGCCCGGATGGAAGGCGGAGAAGACGACGGCTCTTCCGTCAGCGCCAACGCTGCTCCGGCGGTTGAATATGTCCCCCGGGTCATGGATATCGACTTTGATCAGCTCATAGCGGAGACCACGGATCCTTCGCTCCGCTCGCTGCACGAGTACTTTGCCTCCCGGGAACCCTCCTATACCAATGAATATACCGGACTGTTTAAGGGCAAAAACCTGATCTGGATCACGGTCGAGGGCATGAGCCGTTTCATCATCGACGAGAAACGCACGCCTACCCTCTGGAAGCTGCAGCATGAGGGTTTTTACTGCGAGCATTACTATACGCCTCTCTGGTACGGCTCCACCTCCGGCGGCGAATGGGCCAACCTGACCGGTATCCCGCCCCAGAACGGCGGCTATGTTGCGATGCAGCACAGCGGCGAACTCGGGACAGATCTCTACTTTACGCCGCCCCGCCGCTTTAAGGATCTGGGCTACGACTGCGTCGGTTTTCACAACAATTTCGCGGATTATTACGGGCGTAACCTCTCCCATCCCAATATGGGACTGCGCTGGATCGCCTACGGCACCGGCTATCAGGGCGAAAGCGTCGGCGGAACGCTGCTCTGGCCCCAGTCCGATCTGCGCCTCTGGGAGGAAAGCCGCGACTATATCGACTTTGAAAAGCCTTTCATGGCCTATTACATGACCATCAGCGGGCACGCCCAGTACAACTGGGGCGGCAACATGATGAGTGCCCGCCATCATGAGGAATTCCGGGATCTCCCCTATTCGGAGGAAGCGAAAGCCTATCTGGCCTGCCAGTATGAGGTGGAACTGATGCTGTCCCAAATGGTCAAAGACCTCGAGGCGGCCGGTATCCTGGAGCAGACCGTCATCGTCCTCACTACCGATCATGTCCCGTACAATAACAAGGACATGTGCGATGAGCTCGCCGCTTACGAAATGGATGACCAGACCGAATGGTTTGAAAACGCCCTGATCCTTTACTGCTCCTCCATGGAAAAACCCGTCGTTGTGGACAAATACTGCTCCAGCATAGACCTCCTTCCCACGGTTTTAAACCTCTTCGATATCGAATACGATTCCCGCCTTCTCGCCGGCTGCGATATCCTCTCGGACAGCCCGCAGTTTGTCATGTTCAACGCCAGCCGGAGCTTTATCAGCGATCGATGCCTCTACAACGGCAGGGACGGCAGCATAAAGCCCTTTGCGCCCTACAGTGAAGCGGATATCACACAGGAATACATCAATGACGTCGAAAACGAGATCCGCAACCGCGCGGGCTTAAGCGGGCTGATCCTTCAATACGATTACTACCATATCCTCTTCGGGCAGAAGGATAACGCCGCTGCGGAATAGTTTCATGCGTACAGCCGGCGTAAATATGTAAAGACTGTGAAGCCTGGAATATTTACTGTACATCCCCGCGGAAATCCGATATAATAACAGGGTGTGTCCGGATACGGCGTGAGACGCTTCCGGAAAATAAGCAAAAAGGAAGGCTGATAAATTGAAGATCTTTAGTATAGACAGCCCTCTGATGAGGGTACTCGGCAAAATATCCGATCTGATGATCCTGAACTTTCTCGTGCTCCTGATGTGTATTCCCGTGGTCACCGCAGGGGCCGCCTTTACGGCAATGCATTACTGTGCTCTCAAGCTGGTCCGCGGTCACGAATCCAGCATACCGAAACAGTTTTTCCACTCCTTCAAGGACAATTTCCGCCAGGCCACGGTGATCTGGCTGATATTCCTCGGTATCGTGGCGATCTTCGTCGTAGACTTCCTCTATCTCGGTGCCGGCCGCAACGACCTGGGAGGCTTTGTGCTGGGCGGGATCCTGGCATTTTTCGGTATGATCCTTTTCGTCGGCACCATGGTCTATCCGCTGCTGGCCCGTTTTGTGAATACCGTACGCAACACCATAAAGACCGCCTTCGTGTATTCGTTCCGGCATTTTCTGCGCACACTGCTGATGCTGGCAGCCAATCTGTTCCCGCTCTCGCTCTTCGTGATCTTTAACGGCTACTTCGGGATCATGCTCTTCCCGCTGATCCTCTGCTTCGGCTTTACGGCGCCGGCCTACATCTGCGCCAAGCTCTACGACAAGCCGTTCCAGAAAGCCGAGGAAGCCTTCTACGCCGAGCATCCGGAGCTCACCACTCCCCCCGAGGAGCGCGTCTTCAGCGACCACTGAGCATAAAGCAAACGCCCCGCGGGGCGTTTTTTTATACGTGCGGAGGCATCCGGCAAGGGGACTGCTTTTTCAGCTGTAAAAGATATTCTCCCCAGTGCTCTTTTTACAGAAAGAAAAAGCGCCCTACCTTCGGGCGCTTTTTTTTGCGGCCTTCGCCGCCTCTTCTTCCAGTTTTTTCTGCATCCGTCCTTTGATGAAATCACGGCTGTCTTCCTTTACGAGATAGTAGAAATAGGAATCCAGCACAAGCGCCGGCGGCAGCCCCCGTCCCACCAGCTTGAAATTCACAAAGCCGCGGTCGATATAGCTTTGCAGTTCGGTTTTCGAGATAAATGCGGGACGTTTTTTGCAGTCCTCAAAGCTCTTGCTCTGCTGCCGGTTGGAGCAGGGGAAGGGCGGTGCAATCTCAAATTCCAGCTGCTTTGCGCCTTCGTCCCTGTAATGCTCCAGACGCTTCGGGCAGTTCGGGAAACAGATCTCGTCCACGAGGATCTCTACCCGCTCCGCCACGCCTTCCAGCGAGGAAAGCACGGCTTCGTCATGGTTTAAGTCGTAATCCAGCACCACCATGAAATAATCCTTTTCCAGCTCCTTCTGAAGGACGGCCGGATCCAGGATGCGCTTGGTGGTGGAGGAGATGAATTTATAGGAAGGATAGTTTTTCCTGAGATACTCCTCCAGGACCGGTGCATTGACCAGAGCCTGGTTCATGCCGTTGTCCCCGAGACGCATGATCAGATTGCAGAGCGTGTCGTTCAGCTCTTTCTCCCCGATCAGCGGATTGGTCCAGGTGAAACGGACCGGCACCTTTCTGGAATTGTATTCCTTAAAAGTCCGCTCGATATCGTTTTTCGAGGAAAAACCGAGGACCGTGCGCCCACCGTTCCAGATGGCACCGGGGAAGGTCCCGTAACAGCTTCCGACGCGGTATCCCTCATAAAAACAGCTGCGGTATTCCTGCATCAGGTCGATCAGCGCCAGATTGTATTTTTTCAGGTAACAGAAGCCCGGCAGATGCCAGTATACGTTTCTGTCCATGTCTCTCCTCCTGCTCTACGCCCTGCCGGAAGCTGCCCGCGCAGCTGCACAGCAGCGTTTCATACGCTTTTCCCTCAAGGCCACTTGCCGGGGCGGGGACGGTTCACCGTGATCACGCCCGAATTCTTCAGGTTCCCCAGAAGCCTCTGCCTTGCAAAGCCCATCCATTCCGGCTTCAGCATGAAATAGCAATAGGTGTCGATCAGGGAAAAGATGCTTGCGGTACGGCCTTCGATCTTGAAATTGGTGATCCCGTGAGGGATGTATTTTTCCCAGATATCATCCACCTTGATAAAGGTCGGATAATCCTGGATCGTATAAAGGTTGTTCTGCATCCCGTACTCGCAGGTCCAGGGAAGCAGCGGCTTCTGCTTATCCTTCGGAAGCTTGCGGTTGTTGATGGCGATGCGCTCGTTACGGGCTTCATTGATATAGTGGGCGCCGCGTCTGGGGCAGTTGGGGATGCAAAGGGTATTGACCAGCACCTCCAGCTTCTCGGGATGCTCCACCTTCTCCAGCAGATCCCAGCGGTTGTTCAGATTGTAATCCAGGACCACGTACTTATAGTTTTTGGAGATCTCCTCGTTCAATGCGTCGATGTCCTTGATCTCCTTGCAGGTGGAGCTGTTGTAGGCAAAGCGCGGATATTTGTTCCTCAGGTATTTCTCCAGCACCGGATTGAAGATCATCACCTCGTTCATTCCGTTGTTGGCGCAGTCCATGCAGAAATTGCAATAGGGATCATCCAGATCCTTATTGGTGATCTCGGGATTGGTCCAGGTATAACGGATGGGCACGCCCTTGTCGTTCAGACTCTTGATCACGGCTTTGATAAAGCCGGCGTCGCACTGGTCAAAACCGGCGAAACGTCCGCCCGTCCATAACGAAAGCGGGAATTCCCCGAAACAGCTGCCGATCTCCACGCCCTCGCGGAACCACTCGGGATACTGTTCCAGCATGGTGATCCAGAACATGTTCAGGGGGTAATTGTATCTGAGCCCCGGCAGATGAAATCTGGCTTTTACTTCCATGGTCTACTCCTCTATGATCTTCTGTAACACTTGTTTCCTTTTTACTTACACTGTGCGGATGCCGCCTGCTTCGCGGTCTCAAACGGTATCCGTCTCCCTGTCCTTTTCGCTGTCCGCCGTTACCGGCTCTTTGTCTGCGTTTTCTCCGCCGGAAGCTTCCTCCTCTTCCGGACTCGAGATCACGATCTTTCCGTCCTGGAAGGCCACACGTACCTTGTTGTCTCCCAGCTTCAGCCCCTCGATCATCTCCTGCGGGAGCTGCAGACGTCCCACGCGGTCCAGCACGGCGTATTCGTCCTGGGTATCCTCGCTCCTCCAGTCGATCTCGGATTCCTTCAACCGGTCCTGATATGCTTCCTTCAGCACTCGCTCCGAACTGATCTTGCCGTCCCGGATCGCCACCACGCGTTTCACCTTTTTGGAAAGCGCCACATCGTGGGTAACGATGAGGATCGTCTGTCCGTTACGGTTCAGCTCGGAAAACACATCAAAGATATAATTGGCCGTACGGAAATCCACACTGCCCGTAGGTTCATCCGCAAGAAGGAGCTTCGGTGAATTTGCCAGAGCGATGGCGATGGCCACTCTCTGCTGTTCGCCGCCGGAGAGCATGTTCATGCGGCTGTCCTTTTTATGGGACATCCCGACCATTTCCAGAAGCTCCATGGCCTTGGCTCTTTTCTTCTTCAGGGAAGAAAGGTACATGGGCATCATGACGTTTTCCAGCGCGGACAGAAACGGCAGCATGTTACGGCCGTTGTTCTGCCACACAAAACCCACGGTCTCCCGCTTATAGCGTACCAGCTGCTTCTCCGACATGGTAAAGAGATTGCTGCCCGCGACAAAAAGAGCTCCCGCACTGGGTTTGTCCAGACCGCCGATCATGTTGAGAAAGGTGGATTTGCCACTGCCGGAATTTCCGATGATGGCCGTGAGCTCCCCGCGTTCCACGGAAAGATCCAGTCCCTGCAGCGCCAGCACTTCCGTTTCCTTCGTCTTGTAGATCTTGACCAGGTTATCGGCCCGGATCATGGTATCACTCCCGATCGCGGCAGTATTCTCTTTTACTTCCGCTTTACTCTTCTCTGCCATCGATCCTCTCTCCGTTTTCCAGCTCGATCAGATAATCGGCTGCTCCCATAAGACCCACATCGTGAGTGGTCATCAGGATGGATATCCCTTCTTTCTTGCAGAGCTCCGCAAACAGAGTCGCCACTCTGGCGGCCATGGCGCTGTCGAGCTCCGCAGTAGGCTCGTCCGCAAGGATGAGTCTGGGCCTGTGGGCCAGTGCCCTTGCGATCGCAACACGCTGCTGCTCACCGCCGCTCATCTCCGCCGGCATATGCGTCATGCGGTTTCCGAGACCGATGAGCTTTAAGCATTCCTCCACGCGTCTGTCCCGTTCTTTTCCCGCTTTGATCCCCGCCATGCGCATGGAAAACTCCACATTCTGAAACGCGTTCAGCGAGGGGATCAGGGACACGGACTGGAAGACAAAGCCCATCTTCGTACGGCGCAGTTTTTCCTTCTGATAATTGTTCAGCTCCGCTACATCCTGACCGTCGATACGGACGATCCCCTTTGTGGGTTTGTCCAGCGTACAGATGATATTGAGAAGCGTCGTTTTACCGGAACCGGAACGTCCCTTCAGGATCACGAAGGAAGACTCGGGGATCACGGCGTTGATATCCTTCAATGCCCAGAATTCCCCGCCCGGTACCGAGAAGCAGCGCGATATATGTTCAACCTCGATCACATTCCCCATCTTATTCTTCTCCCAGTTTCAGGGCTTTGGCCACATTCATCTTAAAGAGCATCACGGTCAGGACGGACAGGCAGACGAGCATCACCAGCGCGATGACGACGATCAGCCGGATCAGGTCCGCCGGATCACTGATCAGCTCCAGAGGCAGCAGCTGTTCCGAAGAAGCATAAACCTTCTGCAGTATCGGAACGAATAACACGGAAGTCAGCTTGCCGATGCCGAAACCTGCCAGCACCGACAGGCCTCCGCAGAAGAACTGCTCCAGTGCCAGCATCGAGAACAGTTCCCTCTTATGAAAACCGGATGCACGCAGCACGCCGAAGACCAGCTCCCTCTCTTTCAGGGCCATGATCCAGTAGATCAGGTAACCTACGCCGCAGAGCAGCAGCGTCACCACGAAACCAAGCGTCAGTACGCCGTTGGTTCCCTGCAGCAACGGATCCGTCTGGGCTTCCATAAGATCCGCCTCGCGGTTCACGTATTTCGTCAGGCGCAGATCCCAGGCCTTTGTCCATTCATAGATCTCTTCCTCCGTCGTCCCTTCCTTAAGACCGATGACCAGCTCATAAGGAAGCTCGCCGATCTTGTCACGCAGGTATTCAAAATGGCCGATCATGAGGAAATTGCTCTGCGTGTCCACGCTCCCGTCTGGCTGCTGTACGCTCACTTCGGAGGCGTAGCCGGGCCAGTAATCAAAGAAATCCACGATCACGCCGTACGCGTTTTTCCCGTTTTCCCTCTTGTAGGAGATGGAATCCCCCGCCTTAAAACCGAGTTTGTCCCGGAAATTGGAAGAGACCAAAAGCCCGTCTTCCTTAACCGCCAGTTCATTTAAGAGTTCGTAATAATGCTTGCCGTTCAGGCTCTTATCGACCCAGGTCAGCTGTCCGTATTCCTTTGTGTTGATCCCGAGGAGGCTTACTTCGGTCTTCCCCTCCTTGCCGCCGGACACTTCGATCCCGTTCATGTTGTAGACCTTGGTATAGGAATCGATGAAGGGTGCCGTAAGGTACTTTCCCGCATCCGGTTCGATGAACACGCCGGTACGGGCCCCGTTGCGGTCGATCACTTCGGTCCAGACTTCCTTGAGCAGCAGGTCGCAGCCGTCGATATAATCCTTATTGCGAACGGCATTCTCCACGATGGTACGGGCCACCGTGGAATGAAACATTCCCAGGGACACCGTCATGATCAAGAAGAGCATGATCAGCTGCTGCTTGCGGCCGTTCTTTACGTTCTCCATAAAAGCGATGAAGCTGGAAGGCTTCCACAGACGTTTTCCTACGGTAAACACCAGCTTCAGCAGCAGGGGCTGCAGGCGCAGGAAAAACAGGCCCATGCCCACGATCATCAGCGAAGAGGACAGATAGAGCAGCGGATCCATGGCCTTGTTGTTCAGCACACTTTCCGTCATATCCTGAGCGGTCCTGTGGAAACTGTAATAACCGTAGCCGGCGATCCCGATGCAGATCACATCCAGGAATAAAAGCTCCCAGAGACGTTTTTTGTTCATCGCCTTCTGCTGCTTCAGGTTTACAATGGAGACACGGCTGTGCCGGATCGCCGGGATCGTGAGGCATAAGAGTGCCGTTCCTGCAGCTGCCAGGACATATGCAGCAGCACGTCCATCAAAACTGACCGTCAGCTTCTCGGACATGTCAAAGATCAGGAAGTTGCGCGTAGAACCTAAAAGCCTGGCCAGAAGCATGCCGAGCGGGATACCGAAGGCGGCTCCCGCACCGCTCAACACCAGTCCCTGGTAGAGATAGAGCCGGAAGATCTGCAAACGTGATGAACCACGGCTCTTGATGACCGAGATCTCGTTACGCTCCATTTCATACATCTGTCCCGAGATCATCAGAAGGAAAGCTGCCAGCATGATCAGAACCGGGATCTGCAGTATCGTCAGCGTAGCGCTGATACGCGAGTGCTTGTTCTTGTAGCTTTCGATCACCTCCAGCAGCGGAGGTTCATCCGTAACATTACGGTATTTACCCACATGCGCGAAATAATCCGTCTTTTCCTCCAGACGGTCCACATCGCTTGCCAGTATATCCTCGTACTCGAACATGACGGTATAACGGCAGACCAGCGAAAACCTGCCGGCCTTTTCCCCGGTAAAGCTGCTGCGGAAAAGTTCCGGATTCATCAGACACAGATCGTCAAACTCCGACTCCTTCTCATTCCAGTAGAGATCCCCGGCCAGCTTCGGCTGGAACACGCCCACGATACAGAAACGTATGGGATCCCCTTCAAAGCTCCGCAGGCTGTTGTAGGCCATGGTCTCGCCCACGAGGTAGCCCTGTTTCGTCATGCATTTCTGGCTGATCACCACCTCGATGGCACCGTCCTCCGTCAGCCCCGTTTCGCTGTACATACGGCCGTTTACGATATCGATATGGTCTTCCAGCTTGCTTTTATAGCCCAGACGCGCGGAAAGCTCATTGGCGTCGTTACGTTCATATTCGGAATGGATCGGATTGCCCGTGATATTGTAAAGATAGATCGTATCCTTCTCCCGCACCCCAAGTTCCGAACAGATCGTCGGGATGAAGTTTTCCATGGCGATAATGGATTTTCCGCCGGCCTCCTTTTTCGTGGAGATCGAAAGCGTCATCTGCGTCGGCCAGGTTCCGTTGACCGTAAGATAATGATCAAACTCGTCGGTGAGCATGCGGTTATACGCCGCCGACTGATACAGCGGAAAACTCACCGCCGTGGCAACCAGCATGATGCAGCCGAGCAGCAGGCTTAAGTTCATCCATTTCTTATGCCACATTTTCTGCAGCATTATTCCCAGCATATACGCATCCCCTCTGAAAGCCCGGTGATCACCCAGTAGTTTTCCGAATCGGAACCGCCGGGAACAAAAGCCACCGTCCGTCTGGCTCCGTTATCCTCTACGACCGTCACATAAGTAGAACCGCTCACATCCTTTACGGCACGCTTCGGTACCAGCAGGACGTCGTTCACCACACGCAGTTCCGCTTTTACTCCCACACGGCTGATGCTCCACCAGCCCTGGGTATTCTGCCTGCTCCCGGCGATCTCCGAAGCCACCTCCAGAGGCAGCTTCACCACCGCATAACCGGACTGCAGGCCCTTATCCAGCATCAGCGGATTCACGGTAGCCACCATGCTCTCCACTGTCTTTTCCTGTCCGGAATCATCCTTATAGCTCACCGTCACCTTGGAACCGTATGCGAGCTTGCCGTTCTCATCTTCCACCATGACAAAGCAGGACTGTGCGTCCGCAAGTCTCCCGATGACGTAACCCGTGTTTAAGAGCTCTCCGGCTTTTTTCTCGGTGATCTCGGTAATGATGCCGTCAAAGTCGGCCCGGATCTCGGTAAGACCGGAGTCGTTCAGCATCTTGTCAAGATTCTTCTGCTTCTCCTCGATCTGACTCCTGGTATTCTTGATCAGGTATTTGTTATCCTCTTCACCGTCCGCGATCCAGAATTCAAGCTGTTCGTTCAGCCTCTGGATCTCTCTGCGGGCACGTTCGATATCCACGCCGTCCGTGACCACATGCACCCTGGCAATGACCTGCCCGGCCTGCACCTGTTCATAACGGCTGACGCACACCTCGTCCAGATATACGGTCCCGTACTCTACGGGATTCATGATGCGTTTTGCGGAAGGATAATAGAGAAAACCGCTGGCCGAAAAATCGGAATGTACCTTTCCCTTTGCCAGCACTGCTTCATTGGAGCCTCCGGCGGGTTTGAACTCGGCTTTGATCACATCGCCTTCCTTCAGACCCGAAAGGATCTCCGTATACTGACCGTCCGAGATCCCGGTAACAACCGGATGCTCGTTAAAGGAATCTCCGTCAAAGAGATAAACGTAAGCTTCGCCGCTTTCATAGGTGATGGTGCCCTTGGGCACCGCAAGCACGCCTTTTCTATGCTCCTTCTCCATCACGATGGTCGCGAAGGTCCCGTATTCAATCTCGTCCGCACCGTCCAGGATGTGGAAGCAGCTGTAGACCTTCCCGTTCTTCTCCGAAATGCGTTCGTACTCCTCGGAGCTCATGCTCTCATATTGTACTTCATATCTCTTTCCGTTGATCAGGGCGTAGACATCCTCAGCCTTGTTCACATCGGAATTGTTCAGGTGATCGCAGCGCAGTTCCTTTACGCTGGTATCACCCAGCGCCATGCTGACGGTATTTTCGCCGATCCAGTCGCCGGCGTAATAGAAATCGGCACCATAGGAGCCCCGGTTCACAAAGCCCAGGCCAACCACCACCCCGGAACGCTCCGCAGTGAGCATCTTTACGTTCTTCTGACGGTACAGCTCCTCAAGGACCTGCTGCGCCCTTTCGTGGTCCAGCTCATAAAGCTCCGCACTCTGTCTGGCAGAAAGCTGGGCGCGTTCCAGCGCAAGCTCCGCGCGTTCGGAGGCATTCCAGTAGGAATTGTACTTTGCTTCCCAGCGGTCGTGAGGCGAAGCATCATTCTCCCCCGGCTCCTGGCCGATCACCTGGTTCAGTTCATCTACCGTTTTCAGATACGCCTTCTTCGCGTTCTCCACAGCCTCTTTCTGCTGCTCTTCCTCATCGATCCGGGATTCCTCCATCTCGGAGATATGTTTCAGCTGGGCTTCGATCTGTTTATCCAGATCCCCGGAATCTCCGCTGATCAGGACCTCGCCTTCCTCGACTGCTTCGCCCGGCGTCTTTTCGTATGCATTGAAGGTCATGCTGTTTTCCGTCACGCATTCCGAAAGCCCGGGACAGCAGATTGCCGAAACCACCACATAGTCGTAAATATCCCTGTATTCCGCCACGGTACTGCTCACCGCCACACTGACCGGATCGATGAGCACGATCTCCTCATCCGGTGCTTCTTCCCTGCCGCAGGCCGGCGTCAGAAGCAGGCTGCCGAGACACAGCGATACCGGCAGCATACGGAGTATTCTGTTTCCGTATCCTTTCTTTCTCATCCTCTCCGGATCACCTTATCCCCTTCATTCAGGCCGGACAGGATCTCGATCACCCCGTCACCGCGAAGCCCGACTTCTACCCATACAACATTCCGCAGACCATCCTCGCCCACGGTATACACATAGTATCTGTCTCCTGCGTTCCTTACGCTCTCTTTCGGCAGATACAGGGTGTTTTCCTTTCGTGCCGTCACGATATTGATCTCACCCTTGTCATCCACCTCGAGACCGTCGATATTGTCCCCGCGCTTGATAGCAAAGTACTGCTTCTCTCCCCACTGGTCTTTATCCCTGGGGATCAGCTCGTACTCGCCTCTTCCGTTTCCGAACATCACCTTCATCGAATAACTCTCCTGCGTGAGGTACGGCATAAGGTCCGCAGCCGTCGTCTCGAAATAACCCTCCTGGTCATCCACGATCTTCATCACGCATTTTTCCACATTACTGGTACTGCCCACCAGGCCCCTCTCCACACTGGAGACCTTGCCGTCGAACTTCGCGTAGATCCTGCTCTGCGCCAGCTGCCCGCGGAGATTGTTCAGTTTTTTCGTATCAAATTCTATGGAATCCCTGAGACTGTTCCGTCTCTGATCATTCTGTGTCTTCAGCTTCTGTATGGAATATTCATAATCCTCATAATCCCAGTCCGCCTCCTGCTTTACCCTTGCCTCATAGGCGGCGTCGTCCTCATTCTCATAACGTTCCGGGATCATCTTCGGTGAAGTCACGTAATTCAGATAAAGGTTAGCGATATCGAGTTTTTCCTGTTCATCGATATAGCCGAGCTGCATATTGCTGCGTTTGATCCGGTATTCCAGCTCATCGATCTGATCCTGCACATTGCCGACGGAAAGCTCTGCCAGCAGATCCCCCTGTTTCACATGATCTCCCTCGCCCACGCAGATCCGGCGGATCAGTTTGCCGCTGACGGGAAAATATACCTCCTGCTCCGCATTCTTCCGGTAAATGCAGCTTAATGCGGCCGTCTCCTCGACCGTACCCCGCATGCATTCCGTAAGACTGTATTCCGCAGCTTCGTCTCCCTCCTCCAGTACAAGCGGCGGTACTTCCTCCTCGGGATTCCCGCACGCAAATAACAACGTTGCAAGAAGCAGCGTTGTTGTGATCTTCCTTAGCCCTGTTCTTTCCGTTCTGTCTTTTCGTCTCACTTTTTTGAAAACTCCGAGTACCTATTTTACTTCAAGTCTTTCCAAATATCAATGCTTCACAGCATAAATTACGTCCCGATTCTTGCTTTTAATTTCAGAAAGATTATCAATAATTGCGTTTCAAAGCCGAAGACAGCACTGTCAAATAAAAGGGAGCCACACCCTTTCGGATGCAGCCCCCCTCATCAGTTCTGTTGGATTTCTGACCTGCGATCAGTTGTTCGCAGCGTCGATCTTTGCCTGCCAGCTCTCAACAACAGCGTCTACAGCCTCGGAAACCTTAGCTTCGCCGTTGATGCCCCAGATCAGGTCCTGACCGGTCTGAAGGTCAGGGATCATACCTGCAAAGGAGATGCAGCCGTGAGCGGGTTCGCTCATCATAGGCAGGGTCTCATCCAGTGCGCGCTGGTCAAAGATACCGGAACGTGCACGGGAAACGATACTGTTCTCTTCCTCGATCTCGGGCGGAACCTCAAACCATACATCGTATGCGAATGCAACGTTCCAAGCCTTCTCTGCATCGTAGCAGCCGGGGATCAGAGCGGGGTTGTTGCTCCAACGGTTCACGCACTGCTTGTCAGCCTTGTCGGGACCGTAAGGCATCATAACGAAACCGGCATCAAAGGAGATGTCAGCCAGGAAGTTACCCGGAGTACCTGCATACTCCTGCTCAAGCAGGAACACAGCATCACCGTTCTTCCAGGAATCCTTGTAGTAATCCCAAGGAGCATCCTGCATCGTGCCATCCTCACCCTGAACCTGAGGATCTTTATGACGATATTCCTTGATCATGCGGTTTGCAAACTCAAGAGCGTCCACACAAGGCTGCTCATTCACCTTCAGAGTGTACTTACCGGAAGCATCCTTACCTACGATCTCACCGCCGTTCGCATAGATAAACGCTTCAACAGCACCACCGGTGTTTGCGGTCCAGCCGGCCACATCAACGGTACCATCGTTGTCGGTATCTCTCTGAACGTCCTTACAGATCTGCTCGAAAGCATCCCAGGTCCACTGACCGTTCTTCTGCAGATCATAGATCTCATCAGCGGTATGTCCGCCGTCTTCCAGAAGCTTCTTGTTGAAGTATACGCCGTCACGAGGCTCAGCAATGCTTCCATAGAAAGCATAGATGCCGCCGTTGTAGCTGTACTGCTCATGCAGAAGGTTCTGCTGATACTTATGATCGCTGAAATCAAGGCAATCAAGAGTGGACAGATCATACATCTGGCCGTTACGCATTGCAGCGGTCATTTCGTTACAGTCACGAACGGTGAAGATATAAGCATTGTCATCGCCGCCGGTGGTAACATAATCTACGAACTGCTGAGGAGCATTGCCCCAGTCGCAGTTATCCACGATCCCCTGGCTCATCTTGAAGTTGTACTTCTCCATAGCCCACTCACGATACTCGCGGATCTCTGCCTCGTAGCTGGACAGGCTGTCGGGATCTGCCTGCATGATGTCGGTCTCATCGGTGGAGAACCAGTCACGGATGACGATCTCCATACCGCCCAGATCGATAGGGCTTCCGTCAGCCTTGGTACGAACCGTATAAGGCTCAACGTCTTCTTCGGGCTCTCCGCCATCGTCGGGCTCAACCGGCTTATCGCTGGTTGCGGGTGTCGGCGTAGCTTCACCGCCCTGAGTCGGTGCAGCATCTCCGCCGCCGCTCGAGCATGCTGCCATGTTGAATGCCATCACAGCAGCGAGAGCAACAGGTACAAATTTCCTTTTCATACTTTTTTACCCTCCATTTAGAATGTGTGCTATTACCTTATCCGTTCGGAGACTATCCTCCTCCCGGAAGTAACCATGTTATAATAATATACCACTCGGTTTACAAAATCAACAGATGATTCAAAATTTGTTCAAAATTTGTTCATTTTTTACATCTTGATACCGGTGGACGCAATACTCTCAACAAATTTCCGCTGCGCAAAGAGATACAGTATGATCAGCGGGCCTACCACCATCAGCGTACCGGTAGACAGGATACAGTTGGAGTATGCGATGGAGACCGCAACTTTCTCGCCGGTCAGACGCTGGATATACACGCCCAGGGAATCGACCACCGTCGACAGGCTGGTAGCCACCAGACGTTTGCCGCCGAGGAACATGGATGCGTAGAAACCGTCCGTCCACTGCCATACAAAGGAGAAAAGGAAGCAGGACGTGATGATCGGCGTTGCCTCGGGAAGCATGATCTTCCAGAAGGTCTTGAACATGCCGCAGCCATCCACATAAGCCGCCTCTTCCATATCCATGGGGATGTTCCGGAAGAACTGACGTATCATGTAGATATACAGACCGTCCTTCAGGCCCATGCAGCCGATGCACATCATATAATAAGGAATGATGGAACCGCGCAGGTTTAAGGAATCTCCCGTTATCAGCTTGAAGATCCCGAAAATATCAAAGAAACGGAATCTTAAGAACAGCGAAGTGGAAATGACCTGGGGAGGGATCACGATGATCAGCATGACAAATGCGAACCACAGCTTCTTGAACGGGAACTTGAAGCGCGCAAAGCCATACCCCACCAGAGTACACATGGCGATCTGGATGACCGAGGTCGTCAGCGAGATGATAAGGGAGTTGATAAAACTCGTCTTATAAGTCATAACCTCAGCCGCGATCTCATAGTTTGCCAGCGTAAAATGCTGGGGGATCGAAATGACCACCGGATCAAACAGATCCTCCTCCGTCATAAGGCTGACGGAGATCTTGTTCAATATCGGCTGCAGGATCATAAAGCACAGACCGAAGAGAAGGATGAACCTGCAGATACTCACAACGATCGAAGTAACCCTCTTTTTCAGCAGGTATCCTCCGGATTTTTTGTTCCGATCCCAGAAGGTATCCTTCTTGATATCAACATTAATCATTGTAATATACCCCCTTGGAGATAGCTAGCGAAGTAATTCCGACAAACGCGATGACCACCACAAAGTAGACCCAGGTCATGGCGGATGCGGTGCCGTAGTCCTGTTTTGCGACCATCGTCGTACGGATCTTTTCGATGACCTCATTATCCGAACGCATACAGAAGTCTACTACGGTATAGACCCAGTTTACAAGGAAGAGGGAACTGATCATGGGGAAGGTAACCTTCCAGAGACTCTCCCATGCGGTACAGCCTTCGATCTGTGCAGCTTCGTACATGCTACTCGGGATCGTCTGCAGACCGGAAAGGAAGATGATGATCTGGATACCGCTGGCCAGTGCCACGTCGTAAATATTATTGATGACTTCGAAGACCTGCTCAAAGGCTCTGGTACCGACGCCGGTGGTACGCAGGATCGTCTGCAGGCCGGCCGTGATGCTGATACCGGAAGTGGTGGTCTCCACGGTCTGCTGCAGCTGTGCGATCAGCTGGTTATTGGATTCCAGACCAAGCATAACGCCGGAGGAAAGGATGACCGGAAGGAAGAAGACCGCACGGACGAGTGCACGTCCCTGGAACTTCTGGTTCAGGATCAGCGATACGAAGAAACTGAAAACGATGATCGCGAAGGAATAAACCACCATTCGCAGCAGCTCTTCCGTCAGCAGACGGACATATTCTGGATCCACCCGGAATGCGTAATTGTAATTCGCGAGACCGTTATAATGCAGTTCAAATACGCCGGCCCCCAGTTCCACCTGGGTGAAACTCATATACAGAGACTGCACAAAAGGCCGCAGCATAAAGACCAGGAAACCGAAGATAAACGGAAGGATAAAAAGATACCCTGCTTTGGCTTTACGTCTCTCCAGTCCGACCAGCTTTTTTTTCTTTTTCTTCTTCTTTTCCATTTCCATGTTTTTATAGCCTCTCTTCTATCCGTTTAGTGTCAGCCTCAGCGTACCACGACATAATCGCGGGTAGGTACCACGGTACCGTCCTCTGCCGTATAATCTTCCGTAAAGCTGTAGTTCACATATACTTTGGTCCCGTCTGCATAGCTCGTGCAGCGGACATAGCTTGAAAGCACTTCGTGATCCTTGATCTCCTGGTTGAAGCAGTGCCCCATCTCTTCATTATAGCGCTTGCACATACTGATCATGCGATCCCGCCATGCCGCATACTCACAGCCGTAATACTCGGAATAGAGCGTTTTCTGCAGTGCGAAGGAGCTTTCGCTCATCAGGGTAAAGTTTAATCCTGCGCCGTACTCCGCACTCTGCAGCAGCTCTTCCTGCTCGTCGCCGCAGATATTGATCGGATGTCCGGTGTAATCGATATATCCGTGAATGGCGATCTGATAAAAAGGTACGTTCGCATCGATTATGGTATACTCCGTGCCTCTCAGATCCATATTGGTGACCATATCCACATAGGGAACCGCATAATCGTTACCCATGTTGATCATGACCTTCTTGGTATCCATGGATTTCAGGAGCTCTTTATTCTTGTTCTTTGTATCCTCACGGCTGTGCATCTCTTTCCGGTAGAAATCGGAGGAAATATCCATGCCGATATCCTGGAAGGATACGCCGGTCCCGTAATCGTCACATGCCGCCGACAGATTGTTCGCCATCTCCATGGCCAGATCCGTATGGAGCAGGTAGTAACTCTTGAAGCCTTCACGCGCGGCATAAGTCACATGGCTGTAATTGAAGAGCTCTGCGCGCTCCTTCGTCAGCATTCTCGCCGCATCACGATAGGAAAGGAAACCGTCAAAGATATCGCTTTCATGTTCATACTGCGTGATGCCGTCCAGATAAAGATCCACTCCCAGGTTGGACGCGGTGGTCGCCAGATCCCGCAGTTCCTTTTTGGAACCAAGCTGCCAAACCGGTTTGACCTTGGTAAGTATCTGCTGGTTCACGCCGCCGTTACACCAGCCCGTATACTTCACGGAAAGCTTTCCGATCCCCTCCGCTTCCAGATCTTTGATGATATCTGCCGCATCCGTAAAACTGGTGAGCTTCAAAGGCAGGGATACGGGGAAACCGAGCACCTGCTGCACCTTGTCCACGGCACCAACGAGTTCCACGCTGACAGGCGCAACCTTATCCGTGTTCAGCGACATGTAATCACCGTAGGTGCTCTCAAGGTAATCCCTGTACGCATATGCCATATCCACGTAATCCGTCCCGTCAATGAAGCGGTAACGCTGGGTGATCTTTTCATTCTCGGGAAGATTGGTCTGGAAAGAGTATACTGCGGAACTCGACATATTCGAGACCTCAAATTCCTCCTTCGGGCAGATCGTGTACTCGGCGTCAACATAGTTGTAATCATTCAGCTTTCCGCCGACAGAAGCCTTGACGGCCGCATAGGAACTGCCGTCCTCCATGATGCAGAGGAAGGAACCGTCGCCGCTGGAATGACCGAAAGCATTGAAATACGCACGTGTATTATGGATCACGTATCTGCGGCGCTGGCAATAATCCCAGCCGTAGACGTTCGCATAATAACTGCTCTGCGCCGTCTTTCCGTTGTTGTAAGTGATGAGGCCGCCGCCGCCTTCGGGCACCAGCATGAAGCCTTCTTCATCCTTACCGCCGGCTCCGAAATAGGGAAGCGGCGTAAGAAGCGTGATCGGCGTTTTCTTGTCAAACTCAAAGGCTGAGAAAGGAACATCAACGACGAGGTCGCTCCCCTCAAGCCGGAGATCCATCTCTACATTGAAAAGCTGCTTGTCCTCATCCGAATTGGACTGGTCCAGGAGCTTATCCTGTTCATACTTCTCATAGGTATAACCCGCTTCCGCCAGGGACGCTTCGATCTGCTGTTTGCGGTCTTCACGGGTATTGGCCTTCAGGATGTACACGGGTTCTTCGGCCAGGATCGGATACTGCTCCAGCAGCGCTTCCTTGTCGTCACCCTTCTTCAGCTTCTTGATATCGTACTTTTTGTACATATCCTTGACCAGAGAAGCTTTGTTCTTTTCCATATTCTCACGGAGCGCATCCAGCTCGCTGACTCGGATCACGGTAGGGATGATGTATTCTCTCTCCACCTTACCGAGGGTATACCGGAGTTTGATACCGTTCTCCACCTGCTCGATCTCGTAGATGGAATTGTCCACGCTGAACGCCTTCGTATCATAAATGGTTTCCAGACCGCTCTTGATACCGAAGCTCAGGAGCAGATTGGACTGCATGCGGTTCTTTTCTTCGGAAAGCGCACGGCTGTCGCTCTCTGCATTCTCGATATAGGAAGACCACACTTTGCCGGTGGATTTCTTGGTAATGGTAAAATAGGTGGTAGCCGGATCCATGGTAAGGATCAGATCGTCGTTTTCCACGACGATGGGCGTCTCGGCATCGCCTTCGAAACCGTAGGGAATGATCTTGGGCGATTCTTCCTCGTTATTAACGAAGCGGATGATCAAAAACACAGCCAGACCGATCACCGCAAGGAAACAGACCGGGAAGATCAGGCCCTTAAGGAAATCACGGATCGCATTATTACGCTCCCGCTGATCCTCGATACTCCTCTGTCTTTTGAATTTCACCGGCTTGCTCGCCTTCTTCGGCTTTTCGGCTTTATCGGCCTTTTTCGCTTTCTCGGCCTTTACCGGCTTGTCCGCTTTTTTCATTTCCTTATCTGCCGGCATTTCGGCTTTCTCCTTTTTTTCCTCGCTCATGGCAACTCCTGTTCTCTGTCTCGTATATACTCAGCTTGATCAGACCTAAAGTCCCGCTACATTCGGTACATCAGCTCCCGGCCGATGGAAATAAAGTAAGCTACGCCCTGCGTGACCATACTGAAGAAGATCATCAGCAGGAAGATCATTACCAGCACCGCGAAAAGCGAAGCCACCGTAAACAGCAGTGTTTTTCCGGCCGAATAAGCATGTATCTGGCCCATGCCGCACACGATCAGGATCAGACACCAGACCAATGAGAGCACACTCAGCACCGAATAAAACTGTCCTTCCTCGATCGTAACGAAATTACTCACGATCATCAGAGGCAGCTGGATCAGCGGATAGGGAAGCATCCCGTAGCAGGTGCCCATGTAGACATCACCCAGACGTCCTTTTCCGTCAAAGAGTGTTGTCAGCGCCCAGTTACCCACAACCCAGAGTGCCAGCGGGAAGAGGATACTCGCGATATACAGGAGGATATTGATATCTTCCCAGTATACCTGCAGGAAAAGGAAGCTGGTATATTTCAGCTTGATAATACGCGTAAAGATCGCAAGGATCAGGATCGTATTCGCCGCAGCCATGCTGCCCTTATGCTCATGGGTCAGTTTCCAGAAACCGTCCAGCGGATGTGAGATGCAATAGAAGCCGAATTTCAAAGACTTCTTATAGCGGTCAAAATTTACGGCGCGCCTTGCTCTCTTTTCCTCTTTGCTCTCTTTTTTACTGTATTTTTTGCTCATCAGCGTCCACCTTTACTTATTTCGACAGTTTGAATATATCGGCATTGTCTATGTCTTCCTTGATCTTGTAGACCCTTCCGATGCTCAGAGGCACAAGGAACAGGGCAAGGATGACCACAACGATACCGATGATATTTTCACGGATCCATTGTTTGCGGTACTGTGCATAAGCACGGGAGTAATTCTCATCATCGTATTTTGCTTCGAAATACTTCATGGCTTCCTCGTACTCGCCCTTACGGTACAGGGAACGTCCGATGCCGATATAAGCCAGCGAATAGTTTCCGTTCAGCGTCTTCACCTCTTCCCAGGTGGCCTGCGCTTCATCATATTCGCCGTTGTCGAACTGGTCCATGGCCTGGTAGATCAGGCTTCCGTAATCTGTCGGGATAAAGAGCGTGATCGTGCAGTCCAGCTGGTCCAGCACCAGGAGATCGTTCCCCATATGCTCAATGGATACGGGATTCCGGAAATATCCGGCCTGGTTTCCGTTTCCGCCGAAGGCGTAGACCATACGTCCCTGGTCATCATAACCGAAAAGACGTCCGCGCTTCTGATCGAGGCAGATATAGATGTCATTGTCCAATACGGTGACATCTTTGAAATAGGAAGGTCCCGAGATACCGCCGGCTCCGCCCCAGTACAGATCGCCGAAGACAGGGTAATCGCCGTTGCGCACCAGGATGTCCGTTCCCATCATGTTGAGCTTACGTACCGCATCCACGGTCCCCGCATCCAGGTCTTCTTCTTTCAGACCGCCGGATACCGCATAGATAAAACCTTCTTTATCCATGTATACATTATCATATTCCGTAGGCACAAAGGAGATCATCTGTGCACGCTGTTCCTGCGAAGCGAGACGCTTCCAGATATAGTCGATGAAATTATAGGAAACACGGGTTGCTCCCACAAAACCGGAAAAGGTCCCGTCTTCCTCAAATTTGAGCAGACCTTTGTTGATACCGGCGGATTCGCAATAGATACGGCCTGCGGTATCGCAGACGATCTTATCAGGTTTGAAAGCCTGCTCGGCTCCGATGGCTTCGTCATCGGGCTTGGTGAACTGCATGATAAAGTTCAGATCGGGATCGGCTTTGACCACACGGTTGTTTTCACGGTCGGCAATGTAGTAATTCCCGTCGTTATCCACCGCAATGTCCGCAGGGCCCGAAAAAGTCTCGGGTTCCGCGCCCTTGACGGTTTTGATCTCCTGCACAAAGCTCAGTTCGTCCGATCCGCTCCGTTCAAGAACAAGGATACGGTTATTTCCGGTATCACAGAGATACACCTGATCTCCCTTGACATACAGGGATTCGGGCGATTTCAGATTGCCGGATATTCCCAGCGCATTAAAGTCGAATACGCGGGAAACCGTATATGCATCCGGGCTTTCCTGAACGTCCTCCCAGTAATCATAGACATAGGTGTAGTTCTCTTCGCCTGCATAAGCCTTACCGGCGCCGGCAAATACCACTCCCGACACAAGTGTCGCTGTCAGCAGTCTGCACAGGATCTTAGTTTTCGTCGATTTCTTCTTCATCAGTCGCTCCTTAATCCTTCAGACCCGAGCTCGCCATGGTCTCAAGGATCTGGCTCTCGGAGAAGACAAAGATCAGTATGGGTACGATCATGACAACTACCAGCACGGCAGCACCCTGACCGGTTCTTGCGATACCGCCTGCCTGGATCTGCTGCAGTGCAAATACCAGGGTCTTGCGCTCCTCGGAATAGATAAAGGTTGACGCACGGTTATTCCACAGTCCCTGTACGGAGAAGATGATCAGCGTCATCCACGCCGGCTTAACGTTCGGCATCACGATCTTGCTGAAGACCATCCACTCACCGGCGCCGTCGATCCTCGCGGCCTCGATCAGTGCGGTGGGCAGGCCCTCCATGAACTGCTTCATAAGGAAGAGACCCATGGGGGATGCAAAAGCGGGTATGATGATCGCCCAGTAGGTATCCACCCAGCCCAGCTTATTGATGATCATATAGTTGGGGATCTGTGTAACATAGCCTGTAAACATCATGGCCACGGTGACAAGCTTGAAGAAAGCCTGCCCGCCGGGGAAGTCGTACTTCGCCAGCACGAATGCGCCCATGGATGCCACAAACAGATGTCCGGCCGTACCGGCTGCCGTGATGAACACCGTATTAAACAGATAACGTGAGAACGTTACCCAGGATTTCCCCATCGTAACGAACAGATCCGCAAAGTTGTTCAGCGTCGGATTCTTCGCAAACACGCGCGGCGGGAACATAAACAGTTCATCCAGCGGCTTTAACGCCGCGTTCACCGCGTAAACGATCGGGAATACCATGATCACCGCAACGATCGCCAGGAAGATGAACAGCGCGACATCGCCCGCAATAGAGCGGTTCGGCTTTCTCCGGCGTATCATCGGCTTGTGGTATACTTGCTCTTTTTCTTCTTTTACTTTTTTAATCTTTTTGCTCATGTCAGGTTCCCACTCTTCTCAGTAAACTCTGAATTGCTTTGTTACAAAGGATCATCATAAGGAAAAGTATCGTAGCTATGGCGCAGGCATATCCCATTTCAAAACGGGAGAAACCGTAGTCGAACAGGTGCGTAACGATGGTTCGTGCCGCATAGTCCGTACTGGGGTAACCGCAGAGCTGCATGGTCACATCGCAGACGCCGAAGGCCTGGGTGATCGCCATGACCGCACCGAACATCAGCATGGGCTTCATGTTCGGCAGGGTGATGTACCAGAGCTCCTGCCAGCGGTTCTTAATGCCGTCCATATATCCTGCTTCAAACTGCGAAGCATCTACGCCCTGAAGTCCTGCCACAAAGGATAGGAACCCGGTTCCCAGACTCATCCACAGGATGACCAGCATACATATTGGCAGCATCCATCTGGGATCCGTAAAGAAGAAGATCGGGTTATCGGTGAGACCCGTATTCATCAGAAATGCATTTACGTAACCGTATGCATCGCCACGGAAGAACACGGAGAAGATCACGTAGCAGTTACCCGCGATGGAAGGCGCATAGAAGACGACGACAGCGACGCTTCGCACCCAGCGGGGCAGCTCATTGATCAGCCAGGCGAAAAGGAAGGACATGATATAGCCCAGAGGCCCGGTGATAATGGCGATGATCAGTGTATTCTTGATACCGATCAGGAAGATATCATCTTCCAGAAGCAGGCTCATGTAATTGTTGAGCCCGATGAAACGCGGTGGTTCCAGAATATTGTAATAGGTGAAGCTGAAATAAATGGAAGCCACCACCGGAAATACAAAGAACATGGTGAATATGATCGCATAGGGCGCGAGGAAAAGATAACAGTTCTTGTTGAGCTTCATCTTTTTCCATGCCACGCTCAGGTTATGCCGGCGAAGCACGGTATACTTCTGGAAATAGTTACCGTTCTTCGCAGCTGCGATCTTTGCGGCCATGATCTCGTCTTTAGTTTTCATTTCTTTTACTGCATCGGCCATTGTCTGCTCTCCTGACTTTTATTCTCCGTAAACGCTCATACCGAACTCGCGGCGTTTCTTGGTGATCTCTTCATCGATCTTGATGGAATAGTCGATGATCGTCTCTCTCGTATCGTCCTTGTCGTTGATGCACTTACGTACGGCATTCGCGATGTGACGGCCCGTATAGTAACCGCCGGGCACTTCACGGATACCTACGGTCTGATCCCACTGTGCCGCAAGCACTTCGATATCCTGCACACTCCAGGACAGACGTGAGAAGGCGTCGCGGTTTGCGGTATTGTATCGTGCGGAAGCACCGAGCAGAGCTTCGATCTCGCGTCCGAAACGGACCTGCGTATCCACTTCTGCCCACCACTTCATGAATTCCCAGGAATTCTGCTTGATGGTCTCGTTATCCTGTGCCAGCATCATCGTTGCATTACCGGTGATGAAGCAGCTGCGGTCGATATAGGTCTCTCCGTTCTCATCAACCTTCTCGGTACCGGGGATCACTGTGAAGTCCCACAGACCGCGGATCTCGGGTGCGGATACCATCAGGGTATTGTAGGTCGAATATGCTGCGATACCGATGGGCATCTCTCCCGAACGGAAGCGGCTTACGAAATCGTAGTAAACCGGAATGCCGTAATCGTTAAAGTAGCGTACATAATCATCGAAAGCTCCGATACCGGCCTCGGTATCTACCGTGGTCTTGTTGCCGGCTTCGTTGTACATATCACCGCCGTACTGGAAGAGCAGCGTGAAGTACATGGACAGATCCGGCTGGTTGGAAGCCACAGTCGTGGAGGCCGCCGCACTCGTGGAGCTGCCGCCCGCACTGGGGATACCGATGGACAGGTTGTTACCCTGGATGGTAGGAAGCATCTCGATCACTTCCTGCCAGGTATTGGGGATCTCCAGTCCAAGCTCCTCCAGGATGTCCTTACGGTAGAACATCACGTTGAAAGTCTGCTGTTCCGGAACGGCGTAGATATGTCCGTCCAGGCTGTACTGCTCATACGAGCTGGGTGAATAATGGGAAAGCACCTGCTTGTAATCCGGGAACTGCGTGATATCTTCCGCGGCTTTACGCAGAGCATAGTTGACAGGCTGGTCGGCACCGACCGAAAGCACCACATCCGGTCCGCGTCCCGCAAGCACCGCATTCAGCAGCGCATCCGCAGCAACGATCTCCACATTGACCTTTACGCCCGACTTCGGTGTGAATTCATCATCGATCATGGACTTGAGGATCGTACCCTGGTCACGGCCGGTCAGCACCCAGACGGTGATCGCATCGTCCGCTTCGCCGCCTTCGTATACATCACCGACGGAATTGTAATCCACAAAGAAGGATGCAACAAAGGAACGCAGCTCATGCCATGCCGCCTTAAAGAAGTTGCTCTTTTCTTTCTCGGGTTCCGCATTGGTACCCGTGATCGTCACATAATCCACATCCAGCTTGGTCTCGCTCATGTTCAGGGAAGCGGTACCGAGAGCCGTGATGTTATCCTTGAAGGTCGTGAACTCCAGGGTGATCTTCTGGGGCTTCTCCACAAAACGTTCCAGCTGCTGCGCCATGGTCTGCGCGGTAGCGATATTGTCCGCCTTCTGTCCGCTGTACGCCACCATGTCGTCAACAAGCTTGTACAGACGCTTTGCTTCCAGATCCATCGCCTGGATGATCTCGGGATAGACCGTATCGATATTGTAATCACGGTACTGGTCCGGGGTCGCGCCGGTATAGACCAGCAGACGGCGGTAGATCTGGTTCAGACGGTAGGTCGAGTTTTCCAGATCGGAAAGATAGCCGCCCAGCGCACCCAGGGTCGCCTCCAGACGGATCGTGTGCTTGCCGCCCTTCAGATAGATATTGTAAGGCGTTCCGTTTTCATCCGCCAGATCCTTGCATTCCCAGTCGTTGTCATAGGCAAAGGACACACATTCCAGTTCCTTGAACGGTACCTCTCCGTCGATGAGCACGGTACGGTTCGATACGCTGCCTCGCGCATAGTTCTGGCGCGCTTTGACCATGATATTGTAATAACCGTCTTCAGGTACCTCAAAATCCCATTCAACCCACATGCCGTTGCTGCGCCATGCTTCGCCGCCGACATAATTCAGCACTACCATCGTCACGCTGCTGGGCGAAGTGGTAGGTGAAGAACGGTCATATTTTGCATAAAGTGAAGATTCCGATCTGCGGGCAGATTTCTCTCCTTCCAGACGTTCGTTCCAGCTGAGAGCCTCGGAACCGGGATTCACGGAAGGAAGTTTCGATGTGTATTCGCTGTAGGAGGGGAGCTCGCGGACACCCCTGAGGGACAGTTCACGGATGGCCAGCGGCTCATTCACCGCCACCATGGTAAGCTTATTGACGCCCTTATCAAAATAGAAGAGATAAGGCTCATCCACATAACCCATATCATCGCGGAAATAGGACGCCTGCCAGTCGTAGATCTCCGTCTGGGTCGGACGGATCTCATTACCCTGGTTGTCCACCTTCACCTGGCCGCCGTCGGTCCAGATCCTGGAGAACTCGATGCTCGTCGCATCGTCAAAAGGCAGCTCGTCGTTGATGAGGATGGAGCGCTCCGCTGCCACGCCTCTGGATTCCGCTGCCAGATATTCCATGAACAGATTGTAAAAGCCGGCTTCCGGAACGTTCACCTCCCAGGTGACCGTTGAGCCGATCTCGGTAAACAGCGCCTTGCTGCCCTTGTAGTCCTCTTCGACCTTCACATCGCCTTCCGAACTGTAGTCAAACAGATCGATCTCCACATCCTTGTCGGGTCTGGAAGCATTATCATGGCTGAGCAGATACTTGTCGTAGGTGCCCTTTCTCTCCATTCCCTGAACGTCTTTGCTCAGGTCCATGCCCTCATATTTTTCGTGAAAATCGTAGACTTTTTTTCTGGTGATGATAAGGATGGCGATCACCACAACTACGGCGATCAGAACAATGGTGATGGTTTTCTTACGCTTGTTTCTCATTTTGTCCTCCGGACCCCGCCTTCAGGCAGGCATCCATTCCTTATTATTGTGTCTCCGTAAACAACGGTCAGCCTCTGACGTGCTTCCCGCTCACTCCGTAAAAACATAAAAACACGGTTTTGGTTCATAATGCTCATCGAAGAGCAGCGGACACTGGGGTAATCCCGTCTTGTTTCCCCCGCCCACATCCGATCTGGACTGCAGCCAGGAGTAGTGGTCTACCGTCCCCCAGAAAGTAACTCCCGAAAAAAGTCCGCTGTTCTCGCAGATCATTTTCCAGATCGCCTCATAGCGTTTCGTGAGTTTGGCGTATTCCGCTTCCTTCTGGTCTTCCTGTCCGGTATATCCCTGGCTTGCGCTTATATCCACTTCGGTAAGCTGAACTTTGCCCACTTCTTTGGAATACAGTATAGCGGCGATCTTGATATCCCCGGCGGACGGCCGGTCCATACCGTAATGCCCCTGCATCCCCATGGCACTGATCCTCGTACCCTCTCCGGGTGGTCCTTCCTGCGCCTTTACCGCACGCAGCAGTTCCAGGATCCCTTTCTGCTTTTTCAGCTCGCACTCATTGTAGTCGTTATAATACAGTTCCAGCTCCGCCGGAGCGTATTTGTTTGCGTAGCGGAAAGCGTTGATGATGTATTCGTTGCTCTGATACACATGCCACCAGCTGGAATTGCTCCCGTGCCGGTCCTCGCTGAGCGCCTCCGCGGGATTCTCGGCATCGCTGCGATAGGTCCCCGTTCCGTCACTGACCGCTTCGTTCACCACATCCCAGCCGTAGAAGAGCTCCCTGTATCTGCTGTCCTCTCCGGTAAAATGTGTGAGAACGGTCTTTATGTACCACTCGAGACGCCGGTCCATCGTCGCCGCGTCTACATAAGCTTTATTTTTGTCATAGTCCTCGTGGAAAAACCACTCCGGGGTCTGCGAATGCCATACCAGCACATGCCCCCGTATCCTGATCTGCCTGTCAGGGTTTTCGCTGTTCCATTGAAGGAAACGGTCCAGGATGTATTCCGCTCTGGAATAATCCAGTATCGGTACCTCGATATCCTCGCCGTTCAGCTCGACCGTTTCGGTCCCCGGACACTTGCCGACACTGTAGCCCACCAGTGCGTCCGGTTTCAGCTCATTTCCCAGCGTGACTGTTTCGAAGTGTGTGGTAACGATCCTCCACACCTCGGGATCGTCGATCTCCTGTCCGGTCACCGCGCATCCCGCAAATCCGCCGATCTTTTCTCTCACCGCATCCCGCAGGACCGGGACCGTTTCGGCTTCCGCATCCTCTTCGGGCGCTTCTGCATCCTCTTCCGGCGCTTCCGCAGCTTCCTCCGGTGTCACGGCCTCGCTGCCGCCTGAAACTTCGGACTCTCCGGCACTTTCTTCCACCATATCAGCAGCCTGTCCCGACGGATCCTTAAGCGTTTCTCCGCCGCACCCTGTCAGCATGCAAATGGTCATAAACTGGGCAAAACCGCTAAAAATATACCTTTTTTTCATCCTTTTCAAGTGCAAAATGGCAGACTCCAAGCGAAGTTCTTAGAGTATTATAGTTTTCGCATACTGCCTTCGCTTATTAAATCGTGCGGTCAAATCTCTCATTTGTTGCGTTTTTTAAAAAATTGCACATTTTTTGCTCTGTTTGTGCGTGATTTTTGTGCAATTCTAATCATTTTCGCCATTCGTAAGCCGATTTATTTGTATTTTCCCGTTCTTATATGCTATAATCCCGATAGTTATGATCGAAGAAACGGAAAAAGCAAATCCGAATATCAAGTACTTCTCCGATGAGCAGTACTATTCCGCAAATCTGGACTTCGCCGATTCGCGGATCGTCCATGACGGCCACGAAATGGTGGATTACCAGACCGGCAGCCAGCACCGCATCTGGATGAACGACCAGGCGGAGAACTATGCCCCTCACTGGCACTCCGCGCTGGAGATCATCGTGCCCATCGAAAACATATACACCTGCATCTGCAGCGACACCCGTTATGTTGTGGAACCGGCACAGATCCTTTTCATCCCTCCCGGGCTGGTCCATGAACTGATCGCGCCCCCCACGGGACGCCGCTTCGTGTTCATGATGAACATCTCGGCTGTATCGCGTCTGCGCAGCTTTGCCCGTATCATGTCCATCTTCTCGCAGCCTCTGTGGCTGAAGGAAGAGGAAAACACTTCGGTGTACAGCGAGATCTACAATCTCCTTCTGCAGATCCGTAACGAATATTTCGGCGTGAACGAATTCGCCGATCTTTCGATCCTCTCTCTTCTATTAAAGATGTTTGTATGCATCGGTGAGCATTACGACCAGCAGGAAAACATCTTCGGCGATATCACGCCCTCCAAACGGCGCGAATACATCGATCTGTTCAATTCAACGCTCAAATACATCGACGAGCATTTCAGCGAGGAGCTGACGCTCGGCACCATCGCCGCAAGGACCGGTTTTTCCAAATTCCATTTCTCGCGGCTCTTTAAACAATATACGAATTACAATTTCAGCGATTACCTTTGTTTCCGCCGGATCCGTGAAGCAGAGACCCTGCTCATGCGTCCCGGCATCTCCATCACGGATGTGGCGATCTCATCCGGTTTTTCCAGTATCTCCACCTTTAACCGTCTGTTCAAGCAGCAAAAAGGCTGCTCGCCCAGCGAGTATCGCCGCCGCTGCGCTGCTTCTTCCCAGAAAAAACAATCCTGAAAACGCTCAATCGTTGTAGATGAAGCGGGTAAAGACGGCTTTGCCGCCGACCGTACGCGTAGAATAACAGCACAGCCCGAAGCGGTTGCCGGTAAAGTGCGCTAACCTGAACTGCATCCTGTGCGGCGCACCGAAACGCACGAATTTGTTTCCTTTCAGATAATAAAACTCCAGACGGTCTTTCATATCCTCAAAATTGGCTTTCAGACATACGCATACCTCGGGACCGTCCAGCTTCAGCCTGTCGGTCACCACGCCGGGGAAGAGATCGATCTTTGCGATATCATCCGTAAGATCTTCACCGCTCCTCACGATCCGCAGCAGATAATAGCTGTCACGCTCTTTCGTGATGCCGATCATCCCGTAACAGCATTGCAGCGCGCACAGTCCGGCAGTATCCCCGTCGTGCAGCCCCTCGGCGTTGATCGTCACTTCGGCACTGCAGCGCGGCCAGAGCATGCGCTGTGTGAGAATATTCCTAGCATGGACCAGATTGATGCAGAGCTTGTCCGTAGTGATCTCCAGTCCGCCTTCCGGAAGAAGCCGCCACAGCCCGTTGTCCGGCTGGTGGTTCCACTGCCACGGCAGGGCCAGCTGGCCCTCCTTCGGCAGCCCCTCCTTCGGAATAAAGTCATCCGATGTGTACAATGCTTCATAAATATAATTCGGCCTGCTGCTCACCAGTTCCAGACGGTTCGGAACCTTTCCGTCCTCGCCGAATACCGGGAAATCATCCTTCCACTGCATGGGCACAAGCACGGGTATGCGCCCCACAGCGCCCATATCCTGGAAGAACACGCCGTACCACTTTCCGCCCAGCGTATCCACGATACCGCCCTGGGCCACGCCCTGTCCGCAGTAATCGCGGCTGTCTTCCAGCACCACGCCGCCCGTAAACTCCCCTTCCAGGCTTTCGCCGCGGAAGCAGCTCTGTGTACGCATGCCGCCCTTGGGCCAGTCGATCACGAAGAGATAATAATACTTTCCGATCTTATAGAAATGCGCGCCCTCATAGCCGAGCACAACGTCGCGCTCATCCTTTATGAGCACACGGTCGAGCCCGCCCGCCTTCGGCCCGCTCAGCTTTTCATCCAGCTCGGTGATACGGATCTCCGTATTGCCGTAGATCAGGAACGCCCTGTCGTCATCATCGAAAAAGAGCGAGGCGTCATGATAATGTCCGGCCACGATGCTCCGCTTCCACGGTCCTTCGATACGGTCCGCAGTGAAGAGATAATTCGTATTTCCGCTGTGACTCAGGAAGAAGATATAAAACTTCCCCTTATGATAACGGAAGGACGGCGCCCACATGCCGCCGCCGTATTCCGTCTTTTCCAGTTCCAGTCGCTCCGCGGGGGTATCATCCAGCTTATCGTAAACATAGCCGGCGAGCTCCCACTCCGCCAGATCGTATGAGCGCAGGATAGCGCAGCCCGGCATGAAATACATTGTCGTGCTGACCATGTAGAACGTGTCATTCACCCGGATCACATCAGGATCCGGATAATCCATTTTCAGAATGGGATTGACAAGTTTCTTCATACGCTCCTTTAGTCTCCTCTTCAGTCCACCACGCCGAAGCCCAGAAGGATAAATTCCTTATCCCTGTCTTTCTCAGGGATGCGGATCTCGACTTCGCGCTCCGCCGCAGGCCCTCCGCGATACGCGATCAGCGCATTGCAATGCGTCCAGCCGATGATATGCGGATCGATATCCAGTTTCTTCTCCCCATCCACATACACCTCGGCAGTACCGACTCCCGCGGATGCCGAATCCATATATACCACAAGCAGGGCGCTGAAACGGATCTTCGCCTTAAAGACTGCTTCGCCGGCTGTCTTTCCGTCGTAGAACCAGTTGGTCGCAAATTCCGGCGTCCCCTGCAGATCGCGGTCGCGCTCCACATGCTGCACTTCCGTCCCGTATCCGGTAAACGCCCCGCAGTCGTACGAACTCACCGCAGGACAGCCGTCAATACTGTCACGGTCAATGAAATATACCTTTTCAAATTCCGAACCCTTCGGAGGCGTGATCCCGCTGATATCAAGATCTTCCTCATCCTCCGAGCCATCCGCCAGTTCAAACATGCGGATCAGTCCGTCCGCCATGATGCGGTGACCGATATTGGTGGGATGATACATATCATAGAAGAAACGGTTCTTGGATACGACTCCGCCTTCTTCCTCACTGAGATAAAACTGCTCGTATACGGCCGCCTTGGTGCTGACCATGGGCAGCATATAGGCCTTGCCGACACAGTCGAGGCGCTCCTCCAGATTGTAACCGTCCACAAAAACGGAAAAGAGAAGGATCACGGCCGGCTTCTGCGGGCTGTTGTAGATCTTTCTTACCAGCGAATCGTAGCATTCGCCCCTGGTCTCATCGCCTTCATCGTTGACCGCAAATTCCACGACAACCACATCCGGCTGCTTTTTCCCGTTGCCGGTCACGTCCTTGTCATAGCGGATCATGCCCAGCTCGGAAGGCGTTCCGCCCACGCCTGCCTTGGTATAGCCCACGTTATCCTCATAGCCCCGGCCCGCCAGGTCACAGAACCCGCGGAAAGACTGCCAGGCGTAGCACATCTCATTGATGGGAATGGCGCCCGCGCCCTGGGTGATGGAGCCTCCGATATAGGCGACTTCCACTTTTTCACCGGCTCTTGCCCGCCCGATCGCTTTTTTCAGGCGATGGATATTGCCCTTCTGGACGATCGAACGGCCGATCATCTTTTTATATGCATCCGAAGCAAAATCCACTTCCCTGTCGGGTTTCTGCTCCGGTGCCGTATAGCCGTCGTTGAGATAAAAACAGACAGAGACCTTTGCACTCATGCCGGCCTCGGGAAATTCGAAACGGATCTGGCCGGGTACATTGTCATCCCCGGGCCACTCGCAGCGGGACAGATCCATGACCATTTCCATGCCGTCGGAAAGAAGCTCCATCGACAGCGTGGTCCCGCTCACATAAGGGTCTTTATGACCATACATCTGGAAAGCAAAAGTCACCTTCACAGGCTCTCCGGACTTCTGCACCGAAACGCCGATGCTGTGTACCTGCCTGCGCAGGCCTTCCACGGTGTCGAGCTCGGCGATCATCGCCTCGTCTTCCAGATTTCCTACCAGCTTTGCGCTGGCCTTCAGCCTTCCGTCGCTCTCATAGATGTACTGGATCCCACGCCCGTCCGGCATCGGCGATCCCAGAACATCCTTGTCCCTCATGATAAAATATCCGGGTCTTTTCGCGGTAGGATCTTTCGGGGCTACCGGCCCTCTTCTTTCTTCCATGAACAACACGCTCCCGTGCATAGTTTACCCTTATAATCGGATTGTAAAATACGTATAGACGCTTTGCTCACTATGCTTTGTCCTTTATTTGTCACATTTTGCGGAAAAAGTGCACAAAAAACCCGCCGCCGTTATGGCGACGGGTACATCCGTCCGTAAGAGTGCGTCATGCGCCTACAGCTTCCTTCAGGCATTTCCGGACCATCTGCGGCCCGCTCTTCATCCTTTCATAATACTGAAGGATCTTTGCATAAAACTCCGGATATGCGCTTAAGTCGGAACCGAAGATCTCCGCGTTCTTAAGGATCCTTCCGGCACCTTCCGGATCCTTCACTTCCGCCGTCAGCTGATCCAGCATGGGATCGGAGCTCAGCTCCATGGCCTTTCCTTCATCGTCGGTACCGTCCAGATAGCGGAGCCATGCAGCCAGCACAAAGGGAATGATCTTCAGTTCCGCCGTTCTCCCCTGTGCGGCATAGGCACGTATCGTCGCACCGAAACGGATCGGCACCTTCTGGCTGGTATCCGTCGCGATACGCTGGGGCGTATCGGGCAGGCCCGGATTGGGCAGGCGCTCTGTCAGCACTTCCTTCAGGAAATCCTCGGGGTGGATGATGCCCGGATCGTTCACCACCTGCATACCCTCATCGCCCAGAGCGTAGACCAGATCCTTCAGATCGCTGTCATCCATCTCATCGCTGATCTTTTTATAGCCCAGCAGACAGCCGCAGACAGCCAGCGCCGTATGCAAAGGATTCAGGCAGCTCATGACCTTCATCTTTTCGCTCAGATCCACGGTCGCGCGGTCGGTCATGTACACGCCCGCATCCTCCAGGGGCGGCCGTCCGTTCGGGAAACGGTCTTCCACTACCAGATACTGCGGATTCTCGGCGTTCACAAAAGGCGCGATAAAGGTATTCTTCTGTGTCACCACGGGATCCATATTCACGATCCCCATTTCTGCCAGTTCCTTCGCCACCTCCGGATCCGGTCTCGGCGTGATCTTGTCGATCATGGTCCAGGGGAAACTCACGCGGCTCTCATCCTTAATATAATTAAGGAAATCTTCGTCCGCCTTTCCGTTCTTTACCCACTGCTCCGCGATATAGACGACCGAAGTCTTAAGTCTCTCCCCGTTGGCGCTGCAGTTGTCCATGCTCACCATGGCGATGGGCGCGCCGCCTGCTTTATAGCGGTAATAGAGCAGCGCCGCGGAATGGCCCATGACCGTTACCGGTCCTTCCGGCCCCGCATCGATCTCCGCTTGTACGGGCTTCGTGGGATTGCCCTCCGCATCCCGCACCACATAGCCTTTTTCGGTAACGGTATAGGAGACCATCTTCAGCGAATCCGCCGCCGCGATCGAATGCATCTTATCCTGCTCCACCGCCGCTTTTACGGCATCCGCAATGGAGGCCGTCACTGCCAGCGTCTTTTTCCCGTCGCGTGCCAGTCCTACGGAAAGCGTGAGCATATCGAAAGGCTCATAGATCCTGTCGATGATCTCCATGTCGTAATCAGCCACCGCAACGATGCCGCTCTTCAGTTCCCCTTTCGCGATCAGGCATTCCGCCAGGGATCCGATAAAGCCGCGGAAGATGTTTCCGGGGCCGAAATGCAGCCATTCCGGTGCCGCCTTTGTCTGTGCGCGCAATGCATCGATATCATAGGAAGGCAGTGTGAAACCGGCTGCTTCCCACGCCGCTTTTTCTTCTCTGATGCTCTTCAGTTTCAGTTCCATTTCCCGATATTTCCTCGCTTTCTTTTTGAAGACAGGGGGACGCTTCTTTTGTCCTCAGCTTCCTGTGATACAATGGCGCCCCGCTTTCGCGGAGCGCCACCCTTATAAATTTCTTTACTTATTATATCATCTTCGGCTCTGTCACTCAAGAGTTACAGCGTCGCCATACAGAGCTTCCCATGCTTCGGTACGCTCGTCGATGATATCCTGGCCGCCTGCGCTGAGGTAATCTGCCATCAGCTCATCCCAAAGGGCATCGAACTCTTCCGGCTTGCAGGACATGCACTTGTCATACATCTCGTTTCTCTTTGCACTCAGCTTGTCGCCTACGCCGGCTTCTGCCTCGATCGTGGTGATCTTGGAGTTCTTTGCAGGTCTCTTGCCGCTGTTTGCCACTTCGTTCGCTTTCTTCACATCTGCGGGATCGCAGGGAGGATAGTTGTTGTAAGTGGAAGCCAGGGTCAGCTCTTCGGTGGAGAGACGCAGGCCGTTGCAGGTGATGGTCATGTCGATATTCTGACCGGAGTTCATGATGGCGTCGCCGGTGGTGGTCATGAAGGTGTATGCACCGTCGGGCAGCACGTCGTGGGTCACGCCCTTTTCACCGATCTGCAGATACTCGATGTGCTCAGGATCGGAGATCCAGTCAAGGTAAAGCAGGGAAGCCAGAGGCTCGTCATTGGTGATCGGGAAGAAGATCTTTCTGTCACCTGCGGTGGAGTCGGTGTACTTGATGTATTCGCCGTTGGAAGCTTCGAAGCAGTCAACAGCCACAAACTTGGCATCGTCGCCCACCATTCTCTTCAGGTTGGCATTGATGGAATCCTCGCCGCCGCGGAAAGGATAATCCCAGTTGTGCATGAAGGCGCCTACATAACCGACCTTCATCATATCATCTTCTGCGGTGTCGCCGTCATGAAGGATGAACTCATCCCACATAAGGCCTTCGTTATACCAGCTGTTCAGGATACGGATCGCTTCCTTGGTACCGTTCTGGGTCAGCTTTCTGTCATCAAAACCGTTTACATAGAACTCTTTGTCGGTGATGTTGGGATCCATCATGGACTCGATCAGAAGGGCTGCTCTCCAGCCTACGTCAACCGAGCAGGAGAAAGGAACCATCTTTGCGGCATCTGCGCCGAGGAGGGTGTTTGCATTGTCCTTGAACGCAAGCAGCATATCGTGGAACTCTTCCCTGGTGGTCGGCTCCTTCAGTCCCAGCTTATCAAGCCAGTCCTGACGGACATAGGTAACGATACGGTTATTGTTCGCACGTTTTCCTTCGATCGCCCACAGGGTTCCGTCTTTCACGCTCTTGTCCCAGTACATATTGGTGGTCCCGAGCCAATCCCACAGATGAGGAAGGTCGTTCTTGTTGTCAACCACCAGGCTCTGCAGATCCATCACGCCGCCCATGTCCGCATAGGTCTGGATCGTCGGATAGGAATAGGTCAGGCAGATATCCGGAGCATTGTTTGCAGCCAGAAGGTTGTTGATCTCATCAACCTCGGTCCAGCGGGGAACTGCCACGAACTCAACTTCTACGTTGTGATCCTCAAGCATTCCCTTTTTGATATAGTCGGTGTACATATTATTTGTGGGATCCGTCCCGCCGTCATTACCACGGTCATAGATCTCTACCGTGATCTTTCTGGTCTCGGCAAATTTACCGTCCGTGATCTCTTCGCTGCTTCCGCCCTCGATCTCGCTTCCGTCGCCCTCAAATGTGTTCTGGTCCACAACGGCCGGGGGGGTCGGTGTGGGAGTCGCGTCCGCGGGCTTTTCTCCGCCGTTGTCGCCGCAGGCTGCCATGGAAAAGACCATAACGCCGGCCAGAGTCATAGACAAAACTCTTTTCTTCATTCCTTTTTCCTCCTTAAATGATTTGCATATAAGCTACGGCAACATGCCGTTTCTGCACAGACTTATTCTTTCACGGCACCCAAGGTAACGCCCTGGATGAAGTATTTCTGCAGGAAAGGATAGATGCAGAGGATCGGGATCGTGGAGAACATTACGATCGCGGCCTTCAGCGACTCCTGAAGTCCCGGCGTGGAGAAGCCTTCCTGCGTGGTCACCTCCACCTGGTTGATATTGTTCAGGATATTGTAAAGGAGCAGCTGCAGCGGATAGAAATCCTTATTCTTCATATACATAAGGGCATCGGAATATCCGTTCCATCTGCCTACCGCATAGAACAGAGCCAGGGTCGCAAGCACCGGCTTGGACAGCGGTATGTAGATCTTTCTCAGGATCGTGAAGAAGCTCGCGCCGTCGATCTCCGCCGATTCTCTTAAGGAATCGGGAATTCCGTAGAAGAAGCTTCTTAAGATGATCATGTTGTAAACGCTCAGGCAGCCCGGGATGATGAGCACCAGCGGATTGTCCAGAAGGTTCAGGCGCTGCATCAGCAGGTAGTTGGGAATGGTTCCCGCGTTGAAGAACATCGTGATCGTGATGAACAGGTTGATCACTCTGCGTCCCTTAAGGGCCGAGAAGATCAGCGGGAAGGCACAGAGCGTGGTCATGACCAGGCTCAGCAGCGTGCAGATCACGGTGAGCAGTGCGGTCCAGAGGAAGGCCCTCACGTATTTTGCATCCCCGAATACCGTGGTATATGCGTCAAAATTGAATCCCTTCGGCAGCAGATAGACCTCATTCTTCATCAGATAATCCGTTCCCGAAAGCGACTTGGCAAGCAGGTTGATCATCGGGAGCAGACAGATCAGTGAGATGATCACACAGAATACGATGATCAGGATATCTCCGATCTTGCTCTTCAGCGAATGGATCTCCCTGCTGGTCTCGTCCACGTGGATCTTCATGGGGGCCTGTACGCTCTCTTCCTCATCATGAAATCTCAGCGCAGGCTTTTCCTTCTTCTCTTCATCCGGATCTTCCGAAGTAAAAGCTATTTCCTTCTTTTCCTTTTCGGGACTGTTCTCCGCCGCTTCCTTCAGCACGGTACTTTCGCTTATTTCTTCCTTAAGCTCTTTGCTGTTTTCTTCAATCTTCATGACACCCTCCTAAACGATACCGCGCTCGCCCATCTTGCGTGAGAACCAGTTTGCAAGCAGCAGGAATATAACGTTCACGATGGACTGGAACAGACCGACCGCCGTGGTAAGCGAAAACTGCAGTGATTTAATACCGTTTTTATACACGTAGGTGGATATCACCTCCGCATTCTCCATGACCGCGTTATTCTGTAATGCAAAGGGTCGGTCAAAACCGGAACCGAGCACGTTACCGAGGGCCAGGATCAGCAGGACGACGATCGTGGGCCGTATTCCCGGCAGGGTGATATGCCACATCTTCTGGAAACGTCCCGCGCCGTCCACCGAAGCCGCCTCATAAAGCTCGGGCGAAATTCCGGATATGGCCGCCAGATAAATGATCGAGTTCCATCCGAAGGATTGCCATATTCCCAATAGTATGTAGGTCGCGACCCAGTTTGTTTTATCATCCAGGAACTTGATCGGCTCGCCGCCCAGATTCTGGATCACAAGGTTTACCAGACCGTTCTTGGTGAAAAGCTGAAGAGCGATACCGTAAATGATGACCCAGGAAAGGAAGTGGGGCATGTAGGCGATGGTCTGCACCGATTTCTTGAAGAACTTCAGCCGCAGCTCATTCAGAAGCAGGGCGAAAATGATCGGAATGGGGAAACCGATGATGATGTCCAGCATGTTAAGCGTGATCGTATTCCGCAGGGCATAAAGGAAATCCTTGTCCTTGAACGCCTTGATAAAGTACTCAAAGCCGCCGTTCTTTGCCCAGGGCATATCCACAACGCTCTGTACGATACTGTACTTCTTGAAGGCGATGGTCACGTAATACATCGGGCTGTATTTGAAAATGATCAGATACAGCAGCGGCACGAGCAGCAGCAGGTAAAGCTGCCAATAGCGCTTGAGATAAACTCCCGGATTCTGTTTCGGCCGAACCATCACTTCGGTGTTTTTAGCTTTCTTCGCCACGATTGCCTCCCTCTGCCTTGAAATACTCAGGCCTCTGACTCCGTATCTCTTTCTCATCGATCTGGTAACGGTTCAGGTGCTTGTTGACCAGTTCCACCGCCGTTACCTTATCCCTCGCTTTGATCGCTTCCAGCATCTTGCGGTGATCGCCGACCACCTTGAAATCCTTCACCGTCTCCACGGAGAGCGTTCGCACCCTGTCAAAATGCAGCATCAGCGTGGAATGGATCTCATAAATGATATCTTTTCCGGCGATATCGTAGATCGCTTTGTGAAACTGGTTGTCCAGGTCGAAGATCTTGTCCGTGATGCCCTTGGAAAGGTAAAATTCCTGAAGCGTCACATTCTCTTCCAGCTGCCGGATCCCTTCTTCGTCTGCCTCGTCACATGCTGTCTCGATCACGGCCGTGTCGGTGATCCTTCTCAGAAACCTCGCTTCTCCGACCATCTTCGGGTCGATCAGGGAGATAAAACTCCCTCTCTGCGGGTAGGTCTCGATCAGGTACGCCTTGCTGAGCTCGATGATCGCCTCTCTTACCGGTGTCCGTGAGATCCCAAGCTGTGCGGCCAGTTCATTTTCCGAAATGGCGCTTCCGGGGACCAGATCCAGTGAGAGGATATTCTCTTTAAGGACCCTGAGTGCGTAATCTCTTGCGCTCTCCCGGGCATGCTTCGTATTGATCTTCATCCTTTCCTCTCAATAGCCCTCTTGTTTAGTAGTGTACTTGTATACTAGAATATCTTTATTCAAGAGTAACAAATAAACAAGTGTTTGTAAAATGTTTTTTGGAAAAAGATTATATAAAATTGCACTATGATTTTTATTAAAACTATATAAAGGAGGTCAAAGTGAAGACAAGGGGACAGTCCCCTTGTCTTCACAAAAAGAACCGCGGAAAAAGCTCCGCGGTTCCTAACATTCCTCTTATCACTTTTTATACGGGATATCTCTTACTTCTTCTCTTTCTCCAGCATATCCCAGGCGCCCAGGATATACATGATGCCCAGGGCACGGTCATAGAGGCCGTAGCCCGGACGGCATTTCTCGTTCCAGATGTGCCGGCCGTGATCGGGACGGATATAGCCGTCAAAACCGCCGTCATGATAGGCGCGGATGATATCCAGGATCCCCACGTCGCCGTCGCAGTCGCGGTGGGAGACTTCGCTGAAATCGCCGTTCTCATAGATCTTTACGTTACGGATATGCGCAAAGGCGATACGGTCAACATATTTACGCACGATGGCCGGCACGTCGTTCGCGGGATTCGAGCCCAGCGAGCCCGAGCAAAGGGTCAGGCAGTTGTACGGATCGTCTACCATGGACAGGAAACGTCCCACGGACGCCTCGTCGACAAGGAGTCTGGGCAGGCCGAAGATATCCCAGGGGGGATCGTCCGGATGGATGGCCATCTTGATCCCGCACTCATGGCAGACCGGCATCAGCTTCTCCAGGAAATACTTCAGGTTCGCCCAGAGCGTTTCCTTATCAACCTTCCGGTACTTTTCAAAAAGCTTTTCCAGATCGGCCAGGCGCTCCGGCTCCCAGCCGGGCATCGTGTAGCCCTTGCACTCCTTCAGGATATACTCCGCCATCTCCTTTGCGTCTTCCTTGATCTTGGACTTTTCGTAAAAGAGTGCCGTCGAACCGTCCGGAAGGGGATGGAACAGATCCGTCCTCGTCCAGTCAAAGACCGGCATGAAATTGTAGCAGATCACCTTCACGCCGAACTCCGCAAGGTTGCGTATGGTCTTAATGTAATTATCGATATAGAGATCGCGGTCCGGTCCCGCCGTCTTGATGTCGTCATGAACATTGACCGATTCCACAACGCTCATGCCGAAACCGTAAGGCGTAAATTCTTCCTGTACCGCGCGGATCTCCTCCTTTTCCCATACTTCCCCGGGCAGCTTTTCATGCAAGGCCCAGACGATCTCTTCCACTCCGGGGATCTGTCTGATCTGGGCAAGGCTGACCGAGTCATTATCCTTGCCGTACCAGCGAAACGACATTTTCATTCTGTTAAACCTCCTGCTATAAATATGCGCCGCCTCCAAGCTTTCTTCGGAGGCCTGTCTCACACTTTGTCCGATCTGCGGCCCGTCACCGCGTCGTCAGCCGCCCATGTAGGATCCCGGCAGCGGGATATCCTCCGCGCTCACCCATATCCTCTCGAGGACGTTTTCCGCTTCGGTCCCGACAAACGAGACCGTATTCTTCCCTTTCGCAAGCCGCTCCTTCACCCGGACGTATCTTGCATGATCGAGTACGCCTCGGCCCCAGTCGCCGCTTTCTCCGGCCACATAGCTTTCGGAGATCACGTAAGCTTCCTTCAGCACGCCGTTCACGCGGTAGGCAAGCTTTATCCTTTTCCCCTGCCTGTATGGATTACAGGGCTCCAGTTGGAAGCAGATATGATGATCGCCCTCTTCCTTCACGCAGAATTCATACCGCGCCTCCGGCGCATCTTCCGCCGGCAGGTCGCCGACAGCGGGAAAACGCTTGAGAGCGTTCTCACGGCGCCCCAGTTCCTCCAGCACCGCAAACTCCCCGCCTTTTCCGGCAGCAAGCTCCGCGTATTCATCCGAAAGCAGCACGATCCTGCGCTTTTCCGCCGGATCCTGCGCAAGCTCCTTAAACACAATATCAACGCTTCCGGTCGTGAAACGCAGACGGAGCTTCGCTTCCTCCGCAGCTGCCGCCGCTTTTTTATCGATATGCACTTTCACTACATCCAGGGGATTTCCGCTATCCAGCACGCCCTTTTCGCAGGAAAGCTTCAGGAACTCATCCTTTTCGCAGACCTCGTACTCCAGCTTTTCACCGCCCTTAAGGCCGATGTAAAAGCTGCATTCCGCTTCCGTCTCGTCATTCGTATAATAGGAATGCACCTCCAGGCGGTGTCCCGTCCATTCGCCGCCGCTCACGGCCTGCGGCTGCCCGACGATCCCCACCAGCGCTTCCGTCCTTTCCATAGGGAGCACTGTCTCGATCACGGGATTTACACGCTCCTCCTGATTCCAGCGGCGGAAGCCGATGTGCTCCGCAAGCCCGAAGCCGTACCACTTCCCCCCGGCCGCCGTATGAAGCTCCTCCGAGAGCGCACGGTCTTTTTCCATCGCCCTGCGGATCTCTTCTCCGTAGCGGTTCGCCTCATACAGGCCTATGGAAGCCATGCAGTGATTATGCGCCCTGAGGATCCAGAGCTTTATCAGGTTCAGGCCGGAAAGTATATTATACGATATCAGCTCGGTAAATGCATCCGCATATTCTGCCGGACACTTCTTCTTAAGCTTAAGGCAGCACTCTTCCAGCTCCTCCGCTTCCCGGAATACCCTTTCCGCTTCGTGGTCCTCAAAGAGACTGTAGGTCGTGTCGTTTAAATGTTCCGGCCTGCGGTTATGGATCAGGCGCATGGCCCTGCTCCACACAGTGCTCAGTTCATCCAGCTCCGATGCGTCAAATGCAGCGCCGAACTGACGCTTCATCCAATCCCGCAGCCAGCCCTTCGTGGAATTCGGCGCCGTGATCCCCCATTTTTCATAATCATAGGCAAGATCCAGGAAATAGTTGAGCGGCAGCTCCTGCAGCCCCAGATCCCCGACATTTACGATCCAGAGTTTCTTTATCCCGTGCTCGTAAGCCGTGGTCATCTGCTCCCACACTTCGGGCAGATGCGTGGAACAGATCCACTCATAGGAAACGGGGCCGCCGTGATAATCAAAGTGATAATACATGCCGAAGCCGCCGGGATGCTTTCTCATCTTTTCATCCGGCAGGCTGCGCACGTAACCGTGGTTGTCGTCGCAGAGCATCAGGATCACATCCTCAAGCTCCTCGCAGCCCTCTCTTAAGCCCGGCGTAGTTTCATCCCCGTAGTAGTAGGCTTCCACCTCTTTATAAAGCGCCAGCATACGCGGGACTTTGGAAAGATCCTCATTGACCTCTTCCCGGATCAGCTGTTCCTGCGTCCTCAGCACATCCCGCAGAAGGTCGATATTATCCTTAAGCGTCGCTTCCTTACCGAGGATAGTAGAATCCCTTTCTCCCCGCATGCCTACGGTGATCACATTTTCCAGATGACCGTTACGCTTTAAACCGTCCCGCCAGAAGCGCGTGATGCCTTCTTTATTGCTGCGGAAATTCCATGCGTCGCCGTATATGGAATCCTTTCCGCGCACATGGCTGTATTCCTCTCCATGCCGAAGGCAGGGCTCATGATGCGAAAGCCCCATGACCACGCCCAGCTCGTCCGCAAGGATCGCGCTCGCCAGTCCCGGTCCGTCTTCCGCAAAACAGGAAGTCCACATGGCCGGCCAGAGGTAATTCCCCTTCAGACGCAGCAGCAGTTCAAACACTCCTTCATACATTTCGGCGTTAAAACCGCCGAAACGCTTATTGCACCAGTTCCCGAAACAGGGCCATTCATCGTTGATAAAGAAACCGCGGTACTCCACCGAAGGTTCCTTTGACAGAAACGCACTCTTTTCATCCAGGATGAGGGATGCTTTTTTCGCCGGTACCACCAGGGACCAGTTCACAAAAGGCGATACCCCCAGAAGCTCCGACAGATGAAAAAGTCCGTAGATCGTCCCTCTTTTGTCGCTGCCGGCGATCACGATCAGCTGCTCTCCGGGCAAAGGGAAAAAGCCGTATACCTCGCGTTTGCCGCGGAGTGCCGACAGAGCGATCTTATCCTCTTTTTCCAGCTGTGTCAGAAGCGGGCTTTCGCCGGCGATCCCGAAGACCAGACGTATCCCGTCTCCGCCGGTCTTTCCGCCTTCGGTCTCAGATACTTCCGGTAAAAAGCCCAGTACGGCCTCGACATCCTTCCGAACCTTGTCCGCGATCTTCTTTATCCCGCTTTTGCATTCCTTTTCATAAAGGAAAGTCAGGGCTTTTCCGCTGCACAGTTCGATCGTGCCCATAAAGGTACTCCTTTTTTATGCAAAACACCATTCGAGGACTTCGTAGCCCTCGCCGCTGAATACAAAGTACACATCCTTTTTGCCGCTGACGGGCACATCCAGAGCCGCCTCCGCAAGGCAGTCTCCTTCCCCCTCCACCGGCAGATATCCGATAAGCTCGCCGTCCGCGGCGCCGGTACTTACGCGGATCACGCCGCCTTTCCCGCTGATACGGACCTTCGCCGTGATCTTTGCCGCTCCCTTTTCACCGAAGTCCAGACCCTGCAGTTTTACAAAAGCCCCGTCATGGATCCCGCTCAGCAGCATCGTCCCGCAGCCGCAGGCCCTGCTCGTCTCATCCGCTGGCGCAGTATCCGCGCCGCCGACCGCCGCAAAGGTTGCCGCGTTGATCGCCTTGAAGGGATCGAGAGAGCCTCTCTGGCGTCTCGCGTTCTTTGTCTGCACGATATCGCCGATCGTCCCGTCTTCACCCATGGTAAATTCATCGATGCTGGTGGAACGGTAGCCTTTGAGTATTCCTCTCTCCTTCTCCAGCATACGGGTATGGTAGGTGATATACCACTGATCCTTAAACTGAAAGACGGCGTGATGGTTGTTTCCGCCCACCTTCCAGTAGTACTCGGGATTGCGGAGGATACGCTCCTTGAAACGGAAAGGCCCCAGCGGGTTTTTACTCTCCATCGTGATGATCTCGCCGTTGACGATGCCGTACTTTTCCGTTCCCGCCTCGTCCACGCTGAAATTGCTGCAGTAGCTGTAATAATACTTTCCGCCGTATTTATGGATGCCGGAATCTTCAAAAAGGTAAGGCGCGTCGATCACCTTCGGCACATCCGTAAGGCTCATCATATCGTCGCCGAGCTGCGCGCATCTCGCCGTCAGCGGATTGGCCGCCTTTCCCTTTGGAACACCGCCGCCGAAATAGATATAGGCCTTGCCGTCATCATCCATCAGTACCGCCGGATCAAAAAGCCACTCCACATTTCCGCAGTTTTCCATATCCCTGCGGATCAGGCCGTGCCCCAGTTCGTCGCGGAAAGGTCCCACGGGACTGTCGGCACATACCACGCCGATGCCGCCGCCGTTATCCGCAAAATAAAGGAAGAATTTCGGCTTCCCGTCGATCTCCTTCCAGGCTGCTGCCGGCGCCCAGGAATTGTGGGCCCATTTCGTCACGCCGCCTTCTCCCGCGATCATGATCTCGCCGTGGTCCGTAAAGTTGACCATATCCTCCGTGGAGACCACGTAGAGGCTGCGGATCTTTCCGTAGGTATTCTCGTGGATCTCCCCGTTTTCTTCATATTCATAGGCGTCTGCCGTCATATAAAAATACGCGCGCCCTCCGTACACCAGTGCAAAGGGATCCGCGCCGTAATGCTGCTCGATGATGGGATTGCAGTTCTCCACACCCTTATCGCTCTTTTCGATCCTGATGTTCTCAAAACACTTTGCGTAGTCCATCATATCCCTCCTTTTA
>JAEELW010000167.1 GCA_016282915.1 Lachnospiraceae bacterium
CCCGCAAATACATATCCGTTACGGGTAAACTCGTTTGCTTTGATCGGTGTATCTGTGTTCTTTTTGACATACTGTTCGGACATGGTGCCGGAGCCGCCGTTGGATTCAAAAGAAACCGTGACGTAACGGGATCCTGCATCATAGAATCCCCCATTTATAATTCCCCCGGTCATTGTTAATACCGTATTTGCGAGGAATACATTAGGACCATATGAGGTACAACTATTATTCGTGATCGTACCGCCGGTCATGATCAATGAGCTGGTCGCATAAACATATACCCCACCGCCATTTGTTGCCACGTTACCGATGATCGTACCACCGGTCAAGGTAAGCCCGGATCCCGGTCCTATCCATATACCCCCACCGTTCGAACCATTATTGGGATATCCTCCTGATATATATCCGCCGGAAACCTTTATAGCGCCATCGCTTGGACTATCTGAAACTCCGGTCGCGCGACCAGAGTTGTTCAGAGTCAAATAATGTAAGGTATCCGGATCGCTGTCCTGTATGGTTATGAATGTACCGCTGTCAACATAGATTGCCGGACTATCATCCGTGGATGTGCCTTTATTCAATATCCCATGCCCGTTCAGATCGAAGACCTTAGGATACTCCGCAGTTCCGCCATTCAAAGTGACGCTCCCGGTCGTCTCCACATCCGCAAGAAGTGTAAGGGTTGTTCCGCCGCCCATACTGTACCAGGCATCGGTCGCAGCTTTGATCGTACCGTAATATGTCACGTTATTATCAGCGTCTGTAACAGAAGCTACGGCGATGGGGACAGAGATACCATCCTCTCCCTGCAAAGGCGTGTATATCATATCTCCGAATTTCAGACGGTAGAACACAAGATAATTGCCCGGATCTGTGCCCGTCGGAACATCAATGCTCCATGTGTTTTTGTCAAGGCTGTATTCAATGGTATTGCCTGTTCCTGTTACAACACCTTCCGTCACAAGCTCCTGTGCAGACCCTGTCGGTGTCAGTCCGCTTATGGCTGCGGGCGCCGTCAACGCAGGAACATCCATCGTTCCTTCACTGGCCAGCACATCACCGTGACTATTGTAAGCAACATATCCCAGAAGCCTTGCGTAGCCCCTGACCTGAACGATCGCGTATGTCGCTCCGGTAATAGGATCGCCTGCAACCGTGTACTTAGCTATACCGGGAGTTCCGCAGAATTCTGTGAATTCTGTGGTATTTTTCTCCTGATCTCCGCCCCACTCTACCAGTGCCCTACCGCCGGGGGCAAGCTCTTTCATATCGACAAGAACTTCGATCTTTGCAATAAAGTCAAACGTACCGTTTCTTGTAAACTGCCAGTCCTCCTGATCGCTGCCCGGGGTGAATGAATAAATCGGCTGAACCAGCGGCGAGAACTTCACCTTCTTGTAGCCGTAGCTTAACCAATATCTCGACTCGTTGATAGGAATCGCTATTCCTCTACTGATATCTTCTTCATCCGGATCGATCCAGCCGGTACCGGCGACGGTGTGTTTGGCAAAGGAATCCATGGCCTTGGAGCTGCCAATGGCTGTCAGAGTGCCACTGATACAGGTGGTTCCTTCAGTACGAGTGTCGACACCATAGCTATTGTGCGCCGTACTACCCTTAGCAGTCAGCGTACCATAGACATTAACATCATTTGTAGCATCGACACCCGTGCTGTATGTACTGTCATTCCCGTCCACCGCCGCTGCCCCACCCTCGGCAGTCAGCGTACCGTTAACATAGATGTTTGCCAGAGAAAGGATACCGTAACTTTCTTTATGGGCATTCTCACCTCCGCCCACATTGCCGCCCCTGGCGATCAGCGTAGTCGCCGTATCTACAGTGATGTCGCCTTCTGCACAGACCCCGTAACTCTTCGCTTGCCCACTTACTTCCGTATCGCCGCCAGTGACGGTCAGCTTGCCGCTTCCTGTGAATGTAAGACTTCCATTATCGATATAAATGCCGTAAACCTTCTCTTCATTTTCACTGGGGCCTGTAACGGAACTGTCTCCCGTCACATTAATGGTCAGATTCATCCCATCGGCGTATATCGCGGCATAAGCAGAGTCCGCACTCCCTCCGCTGATCGTCGCACCGTTCAGCGTCAGAGTGGCAGGATTCGTCCCCTCAGCAGGAGTAAAGGTCACCGTTGCACCGTCTCCATCCGCGGTACCAAGGACATCATCTTTGTTCTCGCTGGTGACTTGTATCCCACCGACCCAGAGATCGTAGTTTGTTGCCGCCTGCGCCTTCAGGCTCAGCTCCGGCAGCAGCCCCATCAGCATCGTTAATGTCAGCATGATACTTAAAAAGCGTTTCATTTTTCTTTTCATAAGCTGTCTTCTCCTTTGCTGTATTTGCGGCTCTTATAGCCGCCGCAGGGGCGATCATGTACAGATCCCGGCCGTCCCCCCGGCCGGCCGGAAATCAATACTAATTTGTGCTTGAGGAAGCTGCGGCTGCGGTGCTTGCCGCGATCAGGGCTATCATGATCTCTTCCGCGATGACCACCGCGATAGAGCTTCCGAGGATCGAAGAATCCGGCTTCTGCTCTCCGCCGAACACATCAGCCACTTCAAAGGCCGCGAACATGGCACGGTATTCCTTACCCAGCCGGAAATTGCCGAAGCCTTTATGCTCTTTCAGAAGCCTTGAGGCTTCCCCGATCTCGTCCGCGATGGCCGCCGCATCCATATCGAGATCTACCAGGGAACCGAGGGCCGCGATCTCCGTATCCTTGCCGAACTTATCCTTTCTCTCCTTCAGGGCATTAAAGATCGCCATGACTTTCCCGCACTTGTCCTCCGCAGCCTGGCTGCTCATGGTGAGCACCTGGCAGAGCCCCTGGACCGCATTCTTGTGCATCGGGAACTCTTTCTTCAGCAGCTCATAGCAGTTTTCCATCTCCTCAACAAGGGCGTCCGGATCCCCCGGAAGCATGGCCATGATAGTGGCCAGCGGCAGATCCTCGCTGCCGGTAAGGATCGGGTGTTCCTTGTTCATCTTTTTCATGATCTTTTCCGTCTTTTTGATGATCTCGTCGGCTTTCCCCACCAGATGCCGGTCACAGATGAGCATCGCCGACTGCACCATAAAGGCCGAAGTAAAGATATGTCCTTTGGTCACCTTGTCATAGACACCGATGACTTCATCCAGATAATTCTCCGGCGCATTGCTGATGGCCATCTTGGAAAGGAGCGCCAGTTCCGCGGTCCCCCGCAGGTCCGAAAAGAGCCCCTTCTTTTTCTTAAGGATCCCCAGGCATTCCCGCATTTTTGCCGGATCCGCTTTGAGTCCCGCATTGGTGTAGATACTGGCTGCGATGATGCTCATCATTTCCAGCTCCCATTTGAACTCCTTGCTGATCAGCAGGAAATTGTCCGCCAGCAGTTCGCATTTTTCCTTTACTCTTTCGTTCATGTTCCCCCTCCTTATCTTTTATACCAGATCCGCGATATCGTAGATCAGCTGCTCCGAATCCGCCCAGCCCAGGCAGGGATCCGTGATGGACTTGCCGTAGATGCCCTCGCCGATCTTCTGCGAGCCTTCTTTGATATAGCTTTCCACCATCACGCCCTTCACGAGACTGCGGATCTCGGGATTGACGCGGCGGGAATGCAGCACTTCCTTGACGATCCTGGGCTGCTCCGCAAATTTCTTTCCGGAATTATTATGATTGGCGTCGATGATGCACGCCGGATTCTCCACCTTGCTCTCCGCATAAAGATCGCGCAGCAGGGCCAGATCCTCGTAATGATAATTTGAGATCGAGGAGCCGTGCTTGTTCACCGCCCCGCGCAGGATCGAATGCGCATAAGGGTTTCCGCTGGTCTTCACTTCATTTCCGCGGAAGATAAAGGAATGGGGCGACTGTGCCGCATGAATGGAATTGAGCATCACCATCAGATGACCGCTGGTGGGATTCTTCATTCCCGCCGCCACATCAAAACCGCTGGTCGCCAGACGGTGCTGCTGATCCTCGACGGAACGTGCCCCGATGGCCACATAGGAAAGGATATCCGAAACATAGGGCCAGTTCTCGGGATAAAGCATCTCATCCGCAGCCGTAAGCCCGGTCTCCCTCATCACGCGCAGATGCATCTGCCGCATGGCGATGAGTCCCTGCTTAAAATCCTCGCTGCCTTCCGGATCCGGCTGGGATACGATCCCCTTGTAGCCATCCCCGTTGGTTCGGGGCTTGTTCGTATAGACCCGGGGCACCAGCACCAGACGGTCCTTCACTTTATCGTAGATCCTCGCCAGACGGTTTGCGTAATCGCAGACCGCCTCTTCGTTATCGGCCGAGCAGGGTCCGATGATCACCAGGAACTTATCGCTCCTTCCGGCGATCACATCGCAGATCTCCTTATCCCGCTTCTCTTTCAGCTTTTTGAGTTCCTCCGATACGGGATACTGCGCGCAGATCTCCTCCGGCGTGGGCAGCGGTCTTATGATCGAAAAAGACATTGACTTACCTCCCTTACAGTCTGTGATATTCGGGATAGCGGTTTTCAAACACGCAATAGTACTCAAATCCGCATTCCTTCAAAAGCTCCGTGACATCTGCAAAATGCTGCGCCATATGTTCGCAGTCATGAGCGTCGGAACCGATGGTGATGATCTCGCCGCCCAGCTCCTTATAACGCTTCAGGATATCCATGCAGGGATGCGGTCCGCCCATCCCGTAGGCATAGCCGCTGGTATTGGCCTCGATCCCTTTCTCGTGCTCCAGCAGAAGCTTCAGCACTTTATCGATATCCTCCCTGTATTCCTCGAAACGGAAGTTTTTCCCCTGCGAAGGCGCATAACGGAGCACATAATCCAGATGACCGTACACGTCGAAATTCTGAAAGCCCCGGATGCAGTCCGCCATATAGCGGAAATATTCGTGCACCGCTTCTTCCTCGCTCCGCCCGCCGAAGAAATCCTCCTTCAGATAGGGATCCTTTCCGTTGCAGAGATGCTGGGACGCGATGATAAAATCAAATTCATGCTCCTTACAGAAAAGCGTGTTTTTTCTTGCCACCGTCGTCTGCATGCCCAGCTCGATCCCGAAGAGCACCTTGATCCGTCCTTCATACTCATGGCGATAACGCAGCAGATCGTAAAGATAAGCGTCCGCGTTCACTTCAAAATAGTCCTTCGGCTCATTCTCCGTATAAACAAAATCAAAATCCATATGCTCCGTAAAGCAGATCTCCTTCAGCCCCAGAGCGATCGCATTTTCGATCATATCCTTCATGGGTGTTTCCGAATCCCCGGAAAACGAGGAGTGCAGGTGTGTATCCGCAATGACTGCCATAAAAGAACCCTCCTTTTCACAAACTGAACTGATTTTACAATAAAATCCGCTTTATTGCAATTCTCCGCCGTAGCTGCGCGCATATAGCAGCTGCGGGCATCGTTTGCGATGCTGTACTCACTTCCGATGCGCAGCTGCAGGTGGCGGAGCATTCGGAATGAGGCGGCTTTTTCGTATTCAGGTGAATACAACAGGGATGATCCGCCACGGAAGGCGGATCAAGTGCACGAGTGCATGGATGCACGCCGTGCACGACCCGGAATGACAGTATCACCTTGACCTGAATACGCATAAAAAGCCAGCCGAATGCAGAGCGGAGTCCACCGCAGCTGCGCAATCGGACGTTACTCAATCATAAAACATGCCGCAGCTGCGATCTCGCGCCTCCCCCTAACATGGAAAGCCCCCGGTCCAACGGCCGGGGGCTTTCCTGAAATAGAGGAGAATAATGATTTTCGAAAAACGGGTTCAACCCCGCGGGAAATTCTTTGCGTAAACCTCACGCAGCTTGTTCTGGGACATGTTCGCATAGATCTGCGTCGTAGAGATATCGGAATGTCCGAGCATCTCCTGCACACTTCTGAGATCCGCGCCGTTCTCCACCAGATGCGCCGCGAAGGAATGGCGCAGGGTATGCGGCGTGATGTCGGCCGTGATCCCTGCTTTTCTTGCATAATATTTTACCAGCTTCCAGAAACCCTGGCGGCTCATGGCCTGTCCGGAGCAGTTGGTAAACAGAACGTCGGAATTCTGATCCGCGAGCATCATATCCCGCGCGTTCTTTATATAATCGGCCAGCGCACGTTTTGCGGGAGCACCGAAAGGAACCACGCGCTCCTTTCTTGCGTCGCGGCATACGATATAGCCGACCTGAAGATTCACATCGCTTACTTTCAGACCGATCAGTTCGGAAACGCGGATGCCGGTAGCATATAAGAGTTCCAGCATTGCGCGGTCACGAAGATCTTTGGGAGCGCCGCCCCTGGGCTGTTCCAGCAGACGGTTCACTTCTTCGGTAGTAAGGATCTCGGGCAGCTTCTTTTCGATGTGCGGCGCCTTCAGATCCTCGGAGATATCCTCCGTGATATAGCCCTTACGGAAAAGGAAATGGAAGAAAGCTTTGATGGAAGCGATATTTCTCGAAACCGTAGCAGCGGCGGATCCGCTCTTTTCCATATACAGCACATAGGACTGCAGCGTCGTCATGCTCACGCGTGAAAGTTCATGTATCCCCTGTGCGTTCAGAAATCTCTCCAGCTTCGCTATATCCCTTTTATAGGAAAGCTCGGTATTCCGGGATGTCTTCTTTACCTCCTGCAGATAAGTAATAAACTCATCCAGTTCTCTCTCCATCATGGAAACATCAGCAACACTTACCATCATTACCCTACCCTCTTCATAATTTATTTGCATGCGTCCGGGATTCCTCTTCCCGATCCGCTGCCCTCGCCGGACAGACTGCTTATTAGCCCGGGGATCGATCCATGGCCGTACCAGCATGGCCGGCGCTTATTTTGATCCCGGCTCTGCTCCATGACGGCGCACTACATAAAAAAGCAACATAAATTCATTAACAATAAATTTACGAATGCCTGTAAATACGCAGTCTCAAACCGGCTGTGATTGAAATTATACGGGGTGAAAAAAAGAAAAACAAGCGGAAAATCAAGAGAATTTCAGCTTAAAAAAGCCCGAATTTTATGTTGACACAAAATATCGAAAAGCCGTTTTTTTGCCCCACCACATCTTGAAAAAACAGAGCAAAAATTATTTTTTGACTTGACCGGTACGGTCAAAATTATGTCACTCCTTATGTAAACCGACCGCTCTGTCTTCCGCAGTCATAGGCCAGGATCGCGGCTATAGTCTTACCGTCGTTGAGTTCTCCGTTATAGATCATGTCAAGCAGAGTTTCCCTTTCCCACGCTTCGACATTGATATATTCGTCCGGATCGAGGGAACGCTCGCTTTCGGACAGTCCCGTTGCCAGATAGATATCGATCTTCTCTCCGCTGTACGCCACCGTGGGATAGAAGCGCAGCAGCGGCTGTATCTTTTCGGCGGTAAAGCCGGTCTCTTCCTTCAGTTCCCGAAGCGCCGCTTCTTTCGTATCCTCTTCGGGACTCTCCAGTCCGCCTGCCGGCAGCTCCAGCATAAAGCGGTCGAAAGCATTCCGGTACTGACGCACAAGGATGAGCCTTCCCTGCTCATCAACGGGCAGCACTGCCGCAGCTCCCTGATGCCGGATAAAATCCCACTCGCGCAGCTGTCCGTCCGGCAGACGCACCGTATCGCGGCAATAGGTCAGTATGCTCCCCTTCAGCACCTCCTCGCGCTTCAGGCGTTCGATCTTCATATGATCAGGACTGTCCTGTCTGATCAGTTCCTCTGACATTTCCTTCTTCCTCCGTTTTGCATTCGGACCGTTCCGGACCGCATATTCCGGGATCTCCGGACTGCTTTTCCTACGCTTCCTTCACTTCTTCCAGATCAACGATGCCCGGCTTTACGGCCATCGAATAATTCGTATAGTATACGACAAAGCCAGGCGCGGCGCCGGCCGGTTTTTTCACGTCTTTCCGCTTAAGATAATCCACCTCGGCCTTGTCCTGATCCGCGGCTCTCGAATAAAAAGCCGCCAGCGCCGCCGCCTGTTCGAACACCTTATCCGGCAGCTCCCTTCCTTCGCTCTTGACCAGCACATGGGAACCCGGTACCTTTTTTGCGTGGAACCACCAGTCGTTTCCCACGGCGTTATGGAAAGTCAGTTCGTCGTTCTGGTAATTGTTCCGGCCCACATAGATATGAAAACCGTCCTTTGTAAGATAATGCAGCGGCCGGCTCCTGATCTTTTCCTTTTTCTCTCCGCTCTTCCTGCGCAGAAAACCATACTCCGCAAGCTCCTGACGGATCTGCGCCAGGTCCTCCTCGCGTCTTGCGATATCCAGCGCCAACTGTATCGTCTCCAGCTGGGAAAGCTCCCGCTCCACGGCCTCCGTCTGCCCGCTGAGAGCCGCATAACGCCTTTTCTCTTTCTGATAGCGCTTAAAATAGTCCTCCGCGTTCTCCATGGCACTCAGCTCCGGATCCAGCTTTATCTTCACGCTGCTGTTGTCATAATAATTCAGCGCCTCGTATTCGGCCGTCCCCTCCGGGATCTGATGCGCATAAGCCTGCAGCAGTTCTCCGTAAAGCTTCAGCTGTTCGCGTTTCTTTGTATCCTCCAGCTGCTTTTCCTGAAGCCTCAGCTTCTTCGCGTTGCGTTCGATATTCGTATTTACGATATGCCGCAGATCCGCGGAACGCTGCCGTATGCGTACCAGCCTTTCCTTTTCGGTATAGTAATGCTCGAGAAGTGCGGAAATGCTCTGAAAGCTTTTGCTCTCGCCGCAAAAACCCGTATCTACGGCCGCAAATTCCTTCGGAATCCCGTTTTCGTAATAGATCACCGGCGAAAAATCCCCACGGCGTATCTTTTCCATCATCTTTTCAAAGATATCCCAAAGACGGTCTGCCGCCGCTTTATCCTCCAGAAGCTCCGCCGCAGTCATCCTTTCTTCCACGCCCGAAAGCCTTACCAGCTCTGCGGCCGCCATCGGCGAAAGCCCGGAATAAGTGCTCATCAGCGCTCCGCAGAGGTCTTTTGCTCTGCCTTCCGCCCCCGCCAGAAAAGTCTCCCTGCTTTCCGTCAGGGGATCCTTCTTTTCACCGGCGCCGACAATGAAATACGTCCTTCCGGGCAGCACTTCTCGCACGGAACTCACCATGCCGTTCACACGTTTGATGGAGTCCACGATAATGCCTTTATCGTCCAGAAGGATGATGTTGCTGTGCTTCCCCATGATCTCCACGACCAGGGTCTTTCTGCACAGATCTCCCATCTCATCATAATGTTCCAGCTCCATACGCAGCACGCGCTCCAGTCCCGGCTGGGAAAAGCCGAGGATCCTGGCGCTCCCGATATGTTTTCGCAAAAGCATACAAAAAGCAGGAGCAGACGCGGGGCCTGTCCTGTTTTCCGTGCAGAGATATACCAGCGGCAGGGATGCATCCGCCGAAAGCAGAAGGCGTCTCTGCCCCGCAGCCGTCTTTACGGTCAGGAGCAGGGCATCCTTCTCCGGCTGCGCGATCTTTGCGATCCGCGCGCCGCCCAGTGTATCATTCAATTCTTTCACTACCGCTGCCAGAGTGATACCGTCGTAAGCCATCTTACTTCATTTCCCTGTTCTTTTTCCGCTTCAGCAGAGCGGCCGTATCCAGCGTGCCGGTATCGGGCACATCCAGTCCGTCCCGCTTCATCTGCTCCATACGTTCGGCCCGGCGCTGCTTTTCCTCTTCCTCCGCAGCGGCTTTGGCCTTTTCCGCCTCCGCTTCCGTCATCAGTTTGTTCAGATCTTCCGAAAGCCCATCTTCCTTCGCCTTCTGCTTCTTCTTCCGCTTTTTGATCACCGGTTCCCAGCCGAAGCGCCGCCCGGCGATATCCGCGATGAAAGCGAGCATCAGAAGGATCAGAAGCAGCGGTGTCAGAGAGAAGCTGCCGTTCTTGCTCACATCGAGCTTCTTCCAGACATTGTCTTCCAGGGTGCGCCAGCTTCCGTACTGGTTGATAAAATTACGGAAACGCACATCGGTCACGTCGAAACGGTATTCGTCACTGTACTGTACCACGGTCGCCGTCGTAAAGGCACCGGTCACTTCTCCGTCATCGCTGCGCCGTATATTGATGTTGTAAAGACCGGTCTCCACACTGTCCAGTTCCGCCGTATAAACGCCGGGTTCCGCGGAAGTAAAGCTGATATCGCCGCTCGTTCCTTCCGGTGAAGTATAGAGACCGCTGATCTGCGTACCATCGCCGTACTGTGAGCTGTGATAGGTGATGACCGTCTTTCCGTCCTTGCTGCTCACATCCATGTAATCCTCACCGATGCCCGGCGTTCCGCCCAGAAAATCGGCGATACGTTTCCACAGCTCGGCATAACTCTCGTCACCCGAATAAGCTGCCGACCAGCCGCCGTCCACATCGGAATTCCATGCCACGGTCTTCCCCAGACCATACTGCCATACGGTCAGGAGAGGATCGTCCTGCCCGCTCACGAGCAGGGACTGGGAACCGGTCTTCGGTGTGGCCGCGATATAGCCGCGCACATTATACCAGCCTTCCTCAAAGAGGCCGCTGACCAGTTCATGGTTCATCTTCTGTATCACGGGATAATCGCCGTTCCGAATATAGGTACCGCCGCCCAGAAAGACTTCCTGCGCAAAGATCCTGGGGATATCCGTATTTGCATCCGCATAATAATAACGTCCGCCGCAGGCGTTTGCCAGGTTTTCCATCAGCTGTGTATCGGAAAAGCTGCCTACGGCAACGGTGGAAAGCGTGATGCCGGAACGCCGTATGCGGTCGGCTACCATGGAGAAATCATTGGTCTCGCCCATACCGTCCGTCAGAAGTATGATATGCTTTACTTCCGCATTGCAGTTTTCCAGTTCCTTCCGCGCCTCATCCAGCGCCGGCATGATGACGGTACCGCCACCGTCGGTGATCCTTTCGATATCGCTCTTGATCCCGTCCTTGTCGGAGGCGTCCGAAATACGGTGTGCCCAGGTATAAGTGTCGTCAAAGGCCAGGATACCGACCATATCGTCGTCTCTCAGATTATCCACGCCGCGTTTCGCCGCTTCCACAGCCACATCCAGATAAGTCAGACCGGCGCCCGCATAACTGACCATGGAACCGGAGTGGTCGATGACCATGACGATGCCCGTAGTCGGGATCTGTACGGTTCCGCGCAGTTCCATATTGACCGGAAGCACGGTCTCGATCGAGGTATCGTTATAGCCGCCCATCATAAAGCTGTCTTCGCCGCCGCAGGCCGCAAAACCGCCGCCGTAATCGCGCACATAGCCCTCCAGATTATTCATGAATTCCTCGGGCAATTCCTCGACCATGACGTTTTCCAGGATGATCGCCTTGTAGGCAAGCATCTCGTTAAGATCTCTCGGCGCGCGTCCGGGCCGCATAAACTCCGCGTTTACATGAGCCGCGTCCAGAACACTTTCAAAGGCGGAACCGCTCTCTCCCTTTCCTTTCAGCACCAGGATACGGGGCGCATCCTCCACCCGTGCATAAGCGCTGTAGCTGTTGTTTTCCTTGACGGAATCGCCCTCGGCCTCCACACGGACCTCATAGCTTTCCACATCATCGCTGGTCACAGTTTCCTCGAATACGAACTCGTTACTGCCCTTTTTCAGCTCCACCGCTTCCTTTGCCACTTCCTTTCCGCCGGAAAGCAGGGTGATCCGGGCTTTGGTGTCGAAATTGCTCTCCACCGCAACCTTCAGATAGTAACTGTCGCCGCTGTGCAGTGTCTCGGGCATATCCACGTTCTTTACATAGACGTCATCACCGGACGCGCTCTCAAGAAGCACCGCCTCAAGACTCACATCCCCGCCGATAAAGAGCGCCGCCGTACGGTCGAGATTTCCCGCGGTCTCTTTTCCGTCGGTCAGGACAACGATACGGCCGGCCGAATCCGAAGGAAGCATCGAAACCGCCCTCTGCAGACCGCTCTCAAAATTGGTCGCGGTTGCATCGGTCTTGGTTCCCAGTCCCATATACATATCTTCGTCCGTAACAAACTGCTGAACGCTCGCATCACGCCCAAAGGTAACGATGGCGTACTGGTTGTTCTTCGGCATATGCGAGACCGCATTATCGATATACTCGTCGAATGCCTTCAGATTGTCGGAATCGCTTACGGACAGATCCACCAGAAAGACCGTGGTCGTCAGACGCGAACGTTTCGGAAGGCGTATCCCCAGAAGCGCAAGGATGCATAAAAGCAGAAGTACGCTTCTGGTGATCAGATAAAACTTTCCGCGATAGTTCATCTTCTTCATAAAGATGAGCCACTCGATCAGAAGCAGGACGATCACCGCGATCAGGAGTGCATTGGTCAGATTCCTCTTTGCCAGTGCCTCGGTAAAGGCTCCTCCGCTATGTACATCCTCTGCCGTAGCCCTGCCGTCTCTTCCTGGTACGGAAGGCCGGATCACAAAGTATTCCTCCTTCTCGCCGCCGCGGATCTTAAAGAGCCCGGCGTGATCCATATCCGCCGCCAGTGCCTGCTGCTCTTCCCCGCTGCCGTTCACATCCGATACCATCATATCGGCGGCCGTCACTTCCGCAGACGGATTGAGCTGTATCAGTTCTCCGGCTTCATAGATATCCTTTCCGAGAAGGCTCATGTCCGAAAGATAGGAAAGCGCTCCCGCCATGAATACAGGGAATTCGGCCTGTACGGGGAAATCCGTTTCGCGGATATCAAAGCCCACCACAACTTCTTTGTGGTTTTCGTTTACGCCGTAATATCCCACGCATTTCCCGTCCACTTCCATGAAGCTTTCGGCCCATTCCGGCAGATCGTAAAACTGTACGACATTGCTGCCGATACTGAACGCCTTCAGGCCTTCCGTGACCGGAGATTCGCTCACATTGACCACGACATGATCCGCACTGCCGCTTCCCCCGCTGTTTTCAAAACGCAGCATATTGATGGTAACACCGTCCTCGCTGCGTCCCTCGGTATTCCTTCCGCTCTTTGCCCCCTGGGGAATGAAGCCCGCGTCATAGATCGCTACATTGTAGGAGCCCGCGCTGATGGCGCTGTCGGTCACCGTCCGGGTCAGTGCTTCGCCGCAGATGGCCGTATACGCCCTTTCAACGAAGGTATTGCCTTCGCCGATGAGGATCCCGTGCGTGGTTCCGGCCCTGCGGCCCAGCGTATACGCCCTGTTATCCACGTTCAGGCTGTCATTAAGCCCGCTGTCCTCAAAACGGATCGCCGTCAGCTCCGCACGGACATAAGCATCCTCCACGGCCAGACCCGAGAACAGGATGGAACTGCTCTTGCCTGCTTCCGTAGAGGCCTGCTGCATACCGAGGATGCCGCCCTGTGCATCATAAAGCGTCACGTCAAAGTTTGCGCGCGATCCCGAATAGTTCGTGAAACGCAGCGCCGCTTCCTTTCCATCCTCGGAAAGGGAAACATAATCAAGGGAAACGTTCGATGCCTCTTCACCGACATCGATCATATCTGCATGAAGGTTTTCGGAAAGTTCTCCGGCAGATGTAGCTCCGTCGCCGTCGGTCAGGATCAGCAGATTATCGCTTTCGAGCGTGGCAGCCAGACGGAAAGCATCCTGCATATTGCCCTCGCGGTCCGCGGCCTTAACGGCTTCCACGGCCTCTTTCAGGCGGTTGCGGTCCGTGGAATTAGCCAGAAGGATATTGGCCTCGTCCGAGACCGCGATCAGACTGATCTCGCCCGAAGCGGAAGCGATATAATCCAGCGCTTCCTCCTTGGCCAGATCCAGGCGGCTGTCTCCGGAAGCATTCACATGCTGCATGCTCAGCGAAGCATCCAGGATGATGGTCGTACTCCCGCCCTGGCTGGAACGCATCATCACAAACGGCGCCATCAGCGCGAGCGTCAGGAGCAGAACCATCAGGATCTGCAGCGCCATCAGGATCTCGGAACGGAATTTTTCAAAAAACGTCCGGGACTGACGGTGTTTAAACAGCTTTTCCCAGAGCAGATTGGAGGAGATCTCCATATCCTTTCCCCGGGGCTTCAGGATATATAAAAGGATGATGACCGGGATCCCGATCAAAAAGACCAGTGGCCATAAACTCGTAAATGACATTTCAACTATCCTCTGACATTATCAATACTCGTAAATATCACGCAGCTTCTCAAAAACAATGCGGTCAAACTGCTCACCGGTCGAGCACAGATGATAGGAAGCCCCGCATTTCTTCGCGCTGCGTTCCAGCCCCCCGGTAAACTGCTCCAGCTCCTCCTTGTATCTGCGGATAGACGCACTCTCCATCGTTACGCGCAGCCGGGAATCCTTATTCTCCGAGTCGATCAGGAAAAAGGTACCGGAAAGATCGACGTTTACCTCTTCCTGCGCCAGGATCTGGAGGATCACGACCTTCTGCCTGCAATACTGGAGATAACGGATCAGCTGGATCAGGCTTTCCGGCTCCTCCACATATTCCTCGCTGAGGAAATCGGAGATGATCACGGAAAGGCCGGGCTGCATGCGTCCCATGCCCGCGATCGTATGCTGTACCTCTGCCGGGGCCGAGGGCTCCAGCTTTTCCAGATAACGTGTCAGCTCCCGGAAACCGCTCTTTCCTCCCGAAGCCGCGTAACGCTTTGCCGGATCGGCCAGATCGACGAGCAGCACATGATCCATGTTCATCAGCGCGATATAGGACAGCGCCGCGCAGAGTTCCTTTGCAAGCTCGGATTTTCTTTTTTCTCCGTATTCCATGGATTGGGAAAGGTCCAGGAAGAAGCTGATCCTGCTCTCCTTTTCTTCCATGTATTCCTTGATATACAGGCGGTCCAGCCGGGCATAGGCGTTCCAGTCTATGGAACGGATATCATCCCCCGGCATGTATTCCCTGAAATCCGAAAACTCCGCCGAACTTCCCTTCCGGACGGATTTGCGGCTGCCGAGCAGAGACGCGTTACTCTTTTTGTCCACGGCCAGCTTCAATCGTGCGAGCCTGCCGTAATAAGAGGCATCAAACATAGGATCAGTCTCCGCTCTTTTCGTTCTTCACACCCGCAAGCAGCTGCGAGATCACGGCATCTTCGTTCACGCCTTCGGAGATCGCATCGAAGGACAGGATCAGTCTGTGGCGCAGTACCGGATAGACCACACTGTCCACATCCTCAAAAGAAACATTATAACGCCCTTCAAGAAAGGCTCTGGCTCTGGCACCGCGCACCAGTGCCTGTGCGGCACGGGGGCTGGCCCCTTCACGGATGAAACGGTTTCCTCCGTGGGTCGCCATGATGATGTTGAGGATATAATCCATGACCGAATCGGCCAGCGGAAGTTCCTTGATCATATTGATCGCCGTCTGGAGTTCGTTCGCATTCAGGACTTTCTGTGCGGCACCGGAAACGGGATTCTCGGTAAGTGCAAGGATACCGGCAAGCTCCATCTTGCTCGGGAAGGGCACTAAAAGCTTAAACATAAAACGGTCCAGCTGTGCCTCGGGCAGAGGATAGGTACCCTCGGTCTCTATGGGGTTCTGCGTTGCCAGCACGAAGAAGGGTTCCGGCGTTGCATGGGAAACATTACCCACGGTCACACTGTGCTCCTGCATGGCTTCCAGAAGTGCCGACTGCGTCTTGGGTGTGGCACGGTTCACTTCGTCGGCCAGGATGATATTGGCAAAGATCGGGCCGGCTTCAAAACGGAAGGATGTATTTTCGGCATCCCTCACCATGATGTTCGTACCCGTGATATCACCGGGCATCAGGTCCGGTGTGAACTGGATACGCTTGAACGACAGATCCAGTACATGCGAAATGGTATTGACCAGACGCGTTTTTCCGAGTCCGGGCATACCTTCCAGCAGAACGTTGCCGCCGGAAAGGATCGCAAGTAGCACGGAGCGCACGATCTCTTTCTGTCCGATGATCTCCCGGCCGATCTCGTATTCACAGGCCAGAAGCTTTTGCTGCATTACCTCATATTCGTTCATTTTATTTCCCCCTGAAATATTTATTTATTTTTTCAGAAGCCGCCCCATGCAGGCACGACCGCTCTTGCGCTTTTGTCCCCCGCATCATCAGAACGAGCTGAAATACTCGCGGATCACATCCTCCATACCGGCAGGATATCTTCCGTTCTGTATCCCCTGGTATGCGCGGTTACCATATTCGCCCATCACGCTCTGGTAATCCTGCCGCTGTCCGCTCCAGCCGTAACCGTTATCATATCGTCCATACTGCGACTGTCCGTTTCCGCTGGGATTCCCGGTCAGAGGATCATCCGTACCGTCGGCATTGGGCAGGCTCACATAATCATGCGGAGTGCCGCCGCCGCCACCGTTGCCCTGACCCTGGCCGCCACCGCCGCCCTGGCCATCCTGCCCGTCGCCCTGACCATCCTGACCCTGACCCTGGCCACCCTGGCCCTGACCCTGCTGGCCCTGTTGTCCACCCTGCTGACCGCCTTGCTGGCCCTGCTGACCCTGCTGGCCCTGCTGACCCTGCTGGCCCTGCTGGCCCTGTTGCCCTTGCTGGCCCTGTTGCCCTTGCTGGCCCTGCTGGCCCTGCTGACCCTGCTGGCCCTGCTGGCCCTGTTGCCCTTGCTGGCCCTGTTGCCCTTGCTGGCCCTGTTGCCCTTGCTGGCCCTGCTGGCCCTGCTGGCCCTGCTGACCCTGCTGACCCTGCTGACCCTGCTGGCTTTGCTGTGCCTGCTGCTGTGCCTGCTGAACAGCACCTGCATGCTGGTTCATCTGCTGGGACAGCCCGCCGAACTGCTGTGAAAGCGGCGGATTTCCGTCATCCTGATCCTGATCCTGTTCTTCTTTTTCCTGCTCTTTCTCCTCGTCCTTATCCGGATCTTCTTCCTCTTTTTCCTGCTGCTCACGCTGCTGCGCCTGCGCAGACATCTGCGACAGCGTAGCCGACATATTCTCAAACTTATAATCCAGACGGCCTGCGGCCTGATCCAGCTCGTTCAGATCCGATACCTGATCCATCTCTGCCATGGACGCCTGCAGCGATTCCATCATCTCATTGATCTGCTGGCGTTCCTGTTCGTTGAGTTTTTCTTGATCGATACTGCTCAGTTCATCCAGCGCATCCTTGATCTCTTCCTTCATTTCAGCGCTCTGCTTTTCTGTCTCGTGCTGTTCCTCCGCCATATCCCTGGCCTTGCTGGGCAGGAAATAGCAGGCGATCATCAGCGCGATCAGAAGGAGCGGCATTACAAGCCGGAACCAGCCGAGACGGATCGGAACAATGATACGCTCTGCTATGTCTTTCAGGCGGGCAGCGGCATCCTCTCGCTGCAGCATTTCCAGCCGATGCTTTCTTTCCTCATATTTTTTCTTCTTATCTTCCGCTGCCTTTACCGGAGCTTTTTCCTCCTCTTCATCATCGTCGATGTCGAAATGATCCATATCGACATTATCTTTATCCGCAGCTTCTGCAGACAGCTTTTCGTCTGCCCCGTCCTTTTCTTTGCCGGATGCTTTTTCAATACTCTTCTTCTCCGCACTCTGCTTCTCTTTACGGATCTTTTTCAGTGAAGAAGTGCTTTCTTCCGCGTCATCTTCCCCGCTGTCCTCTTTTTCGATCTCCTCATATGCCGTAATGATCCGTTCTTCCAGGCCGAAGCTGTCGATCTTTGCTGCTGCGCTTTTCATATCCTTTGCGGTCAGACTGCCGACCATGATCCCGGCGATCAGACCGACGCCCGCGGCAGCCAGCGCAAAAGCATGCGCGTAATAGAACGGCCGGAACACGGAATATACTTCAAAAAGTACCGCGAATACCAGCCCTATGCACAGGCCCTCCAGCATGCGCTTCAGCAGCGTCTGCGTATTCATACGCCGGCGTACCTGACGTATCATAGCCAGGATATACTCTTTTCCGCTTTTTTCATTTTTCATTCTTGGCACCTGCCTTTTTTGCTTTCTTTGCGGCCGCCTTGTCCGCTTTTGCCTTCTCTTTCATCTCTTTCTTTGCTTTCTTATTTCCTCCGCGGATGATATATCCGTGAAGCGGATCGATCCTCCAGGCCGCCAGTCTCTGCAGCCCGAAAGATATGAGCAGCGTGCTCAGACCCGAAAGCGCAAGCCAGCCCCAGCCGCTCCAGAAACTGATCGGGTTATTGCCGAAAGCCTGCGCAAACAGATCTTCTCCGAACATAAGGAAGAACATATAGATCACGGCTGTCACCGGATTGATCAGGTTCAGGATCGAGATCGGTATCACGCTTGAGGAGGACAGGCTCACGATCAGAAGGATGACCGTAGGGATCAGGGACACCATGATCACCAGGAAATAAAACACATAGGTCAGGATGATCGCCGTGATGCTCTTCTGTGTGAGCGTTGATGCAAAGATCCCTATGGAACCCGCAAATACCGCGAATATAAGAAAGGCGATCATGACGATCACGAGGTTCCACCAGCTCATCCCGCCGATCGTAAAGGATACCGCCATGAGCGGGATACTCGCTACGATAAAGATCAGCATACGGATCACTGCCGAGGCAACCTTTCCCCGGACAACAGCCTTGGAACTCATGACTGTCGTAAGAAGCAGGTCAAAGGTCTGCTTCTCCTTTTCACCCGATACTGCCGTAGCCGTAAGGACCGGCATGACCAGCGCGATGATGCCGAACTGCACCGCGGCAAGGATCGGAAAGAGGGAAACAAAATCCTCATACTTATTGGTATAGCCATAGCCGCTGTTTACATCAAAGATGAGCCATACAACAAAGAAAAAGATCAGTGCAAGGATCGCTTCGTAGGCAAATATCCCCCAGGCGGTCTTCATGCTGCGTGAGATCACCTTGAGATCTTTTTTTACTATAGGATTCAAACGTATGCGCGAGGGCTGTTTTTTCTTTTTATTCATATCGCTCCGCCTCCGCTGACATTATTGATCCCCGGATTCTGCACCATATTCATACCATTGCCCTGCAGTACTTCCGGCCCTGCATTCATCTGCACCTGGCCGGCAGGCATTTCTGACATCGCATTCATCTGCGCCTGGCCGGCAGGCATTTCTGACATCACATTCGTCTGCGGCTGCTGTCCCATGGGCATCCCCGCCATTGCATTCATCTGCGGCTGCTGTCCCATGGGCATTTCCGCCATCGCATTCGTCTGCGGTGGCTGTCCCATGGGCATCCCCGCCATGTTCATACCCTGCGCATTCATGCCCTGCATCGGTCCGGGCATAGGATTCATCTGCTGCGGATAGCCCTGCATCTGACCGGGCATACGGTTCATCCCCGGCACCGTACCCATGGGCATCCCCGCCATGTTCATACCCCGCATCGCTCCGGGCATTGCATTCATCTGCTGCGGATAGCCCTGCATCTGACCGGGCATACGGTTCATCCCCGGCACAGCTCCCATGGGCATCCCCGCCATAAGGTTCATTCCCTGCGGGATCTGAGGCACCATATTACTGGTAAGGTTGATAAACAAAGCCTCAAGACTGCTTTCTTCCCTGCGGAAACCTCCGACCAGTACCCCGGCCGACATGAGCTGACCGACTACACGGTTGATCTCCAGATCACGTCCGTCGCAGTTGATGACCACTTCATGCTCCCGCACGGAAACGATCTCGATCGCAGGCGTTTCTTTCAGACGCTCTACCGCCTCCTCCATATTGCTGCGGATCGTGATGATCAGATGATGCTCATTACGCCCCATCCCAAGGATATCTTCCATCTTTCCGGCCGCGACCAGACGTCCGCGGTTCATGATCCCGATACTGGTACACATTTCAGAGATATCCGAAAGGATATGTGAGGAAATGATCACCGTTTTTCCCAGAGAATGAAGATTCAGGAGCAATTCCTTCATCTCCACCCTGGCTCTGGGATCCAAGCCCGAAGAAGGCTCGTCCAACACCAGCAGCTCCGGATTATGCAGCAGGGCACGTGCTACGCACAGTCTCTGCTTCATGCCCCTGGACAGCGTGTCCACATAGGCATCCTCACAGCCCTGCAGATTGACCAGTTCCAGCAGATCGCCGGTCATCCGGCGGATCTCCATGTCATCGATCCCGTAGATGGATCCGTAAAACTCCATATATTCGCGGACCTTCAGATTGTCATAAACCCCGAAGAAATCGGGAACATAACCGATGCAGCGGCGCACCGCCTCGGTCTGCCGCCGCAGCTCATAGCCGGCGATAAAGATATTTCCGTAATCCGGTTTCAGAAGGCCGCAGAGCATACGTATCGTTGTAGTCTTTCCGGCGCCGTTGGGGCCGACAAAACCAAAGAGATCCCCCTTAGGCACATGCAGCGAAAGGCGGTCCACAGCCCTTATTCTTCCGTATATTTTGATCAGATCGTTCAGATAGAGCATAGCTTTACTCCGTCGTGTACAGGCAAAGGAAGCTTTCTTCCGCAGCACCGTCGGTGATCAGGCCTTCACCCTTCTTCGTCACACCCACCGCAAAACAGCTGTGTTCGCGCAGCTCATACGCGGCAAGCGCAAGCGCCTCATACATCCCGGCCGCTTCGTAATCCTCATTATTATAGTAACGTAAAGCATCGGTCTCCAGCATGGAATATCCGGTATAGGAAATCCTTGTGAGCGATGCGATCTGCAGCATCTCCCCGCTGCCCACATTTTTCATCACATCATAATATCCGTCGCAGACCAGCAGCACATAATCCAGATCATAGGGCGAATTATTCTGCAGGCTTCCTACCAGCTTCGAATTCTCCAACCTCAGATCCATGGCGAGATCCCCGCTATTGTAACTGTTTTCCGCAAGCATCGTAAAATACGCTTCATCAAAGGCCGTTTCCGGAACATATTTCAGAAGCATGCCGTCCGGTGAATCTGCTGTGCGGTATGAATAGGGCGCACTCGCCGAAAGCGAACGATAATGATCCATGATAAAAGGACCGGCCGCACGATAATCCCCCTTTGCAGTAACTGTCCAGGGTTTTTGCGCGGAATTATAGCCGAAGACAAAATCCCTCTCAATACCGCTTCCGTTCGACGGAACCACACGCACCGAACTCACCTCCCGGCTCTGAAGACGGAAACCTCTGGTACACACGAAAACAAGCAGTACAAACAGAAACGAAAGCGCCGGGATCACCAGCCAGATCTTTTCTCTCTTATCCATTTTTTTCAGGATCAGATACAGGATCGGTCCGATCAGGATCACATAGATCAGAATGATGATGCGGAGCAGTATGGAATTGATACTCCGTTTTCCCTGAAGCAGACCGTAACTCTGCTGCAGTGAATAAGAATTGATCTGTTTGCCGCCGACAGGGGCATTGTTATCCGCGATATTCCGGATCTCCGTTGTAAGTACATCCGCAGCAAAGATCCTGTCCAGATCCGGATCGGAAAGTGACAGGCTCAGAAGCAGGATCGCTCCTGCGCCTTCCGTCTTTTCGTTCCATTCCGGATAGCTTCCGACAAAATTGTGATACTGCGAGCCGTAATCGATATCCGCCAGTTCCATATATCCTGTCATGGAAAAATAGGAATAAGCCGGCTGGGAACCGGCCGGTCCCAGCTTTGCATCGATAAAATCGGGATCAAAAGCATCAAAAGCCGCATCCCGGGTATCCCCGGTCCCGATCACCAGGATACCGCCGCGTCTCGTCCAGCTCTGGATCGCTTCGATGGCTTCCCTGGGGAGCGTGGAGATGTCATAATCATTGATGATAAGCGCCGTCATGGAAAGCAGTGTGCCGTCCGTCAGCTCTGTCGGCATGAGATACACATCATCCCATTCCTCATCCGGCTGGCCGGGATAACCATACTGATAAGCGCTGTTCATCTGACCTGCGATATAGTTCAGCGACGAACCGCTCATGCTCAGGACACCGTATTGCCGGTCTCCCTCTTTGTCAAAAAGATGCTTCTGCTTTTCGGCAAAAACCTCATTTTCTTTTTTATCAACGATCCTTATCCATACATCGCCCGCATTCTGCCCCATACCGCTCGATGTGATCGGATAACTGATCTCTACGACGGCGGTCTCCCCGCTCGCAACGGCAACATAGGAATCATAGACAAGCGCTCCTCCCGGAGAACCGCTGGGGTTGATCTCCAGACGCACATAACCTCCGAAGTCCTTTCCGTTATTGGTCACGTTGACCACAACATCACAGGTGGAATTCTCCAGGTCTTCGGAGGCCGATGCCTTGATCGAAAAATCATTCTCATCATCATCTCCGTCCCCTGCCTCAGAGTATAAATACGGAGCGATCACGAAAGAGAACGCAAGAAAAACGATCAGATATAAGATTTTTCTGTAAGTTTTAGCATTCATAATCCTGCAGTCACCGTCCCGGTAAAACCGGGTGCCGGTTTACGCCTTGTCGCCGATCAGCCAGTCGTACATCTCCTGGTATTTGTCGGCTGATACATGCCAGGAATAGTCTACCGCCATATCCCGGTCGATCATCTTGTTCCATTCGCGGCGTTTGTCATAGTAGATCTTTTCCGCATAACGTATCGTCGCGAGCATTTCATGCGCATTGTAGTTCATAAAGGAAAAACCGGTACCGCTGGAGTCAAATTCATTATACGGCTGTACGGTATCCTTCAGGCCTCCGGTCTCCCGCACGATGGGCACGGTGCCGTAGCGCAGGGCCATGAGCTGGCTCAGACCGCAGGGCTCAAACATGGACGGCATCAGGAACGCATCGCAGGAAGCATAGATCTTGTGCGAAAGCTCTTCCGAATAATAAATGTTGGCCGAAACCTTCGAACCGTACTTCCAGTCGAAGTGCCGGAACATATTCTCATAACGTTCCTCGCCGGTACCGAGCACAACGATCTGCACGGCGTCCTGGCAGAGTTCATCCATGATATAGGCGATCAGATCGAAGCCTTTCTGGTCGGTCAGACGGGAAACGATACCGATCATCATGATCTTGTCGTCTTCCTCCAGGCCCAGCTCCTTCTGTAAAGCCCTCTTGTTCTTTATCTTTTCCTTGCGGAAATTTTTCGCATCATAACGGTATTTTATAAAGCTGTCGTGGGACGGATCGTATTCGTCATAGTCGATACCGTTCACGATACCGCGCAGGTCACCGCTGCGTGCCTTTAACAGGCCGTCCAGCCCCTCGCCGTAAAAAGGCGTCTTGATCTCTTCCGCATAAGTATCGGATACCGTGGTGATCGCATCCGCATACACCAGGCCGCCCTTTAACAGATTGGCATCCCGATAGCTCTCCAGCTTGTCCGGCGTGAAAAAGTCGGCCGGGATCCCGGTGATATCACGCATTTCCTGCACATCCCAGCGCCCCTGGAATTTCAGGTTGTGGATGGTCATCACGCTCTTCATCCGTGCGAAGAGCGGATTGTTGCGGAAACGTTCCTTCAGATATACCGGCACCAGTCCCGTCTGCCAGTCGTGACAGTGCAGAAGATCCGGTTCAAAATCCAGAAGCGGGATCGCCGAAAGCGCCGCTTTGGAGAAAAAGGCAAACTTTACGATATCTTCGTAAACATCGTTACTGTAAGGCCGGAAACCTCCGAACATCATTTCGTTGTCAATGAAATAATACTTTACACCCTCGACTTCCGCTTCCAGGATGCCCACATATTCGTTCTTCCAGTGGAAATCCATGTAAAAGTGGGTCTTGTACTTCATCCTGTCCTTCATTTCCTGGGAAATGCAGGTGTACTTCGGAAGCATCACCCTCACATCAAAGTAACGTTTGTCAACGCACTTGGGCAGAGACCCCACCACATCCGCCAGGCCCCCGGTCTTGATGAAAGGAACACCCTCCGATGCGATAAAAAGTATGTTTTTCATTACGTCCCCTCCGGCATTCGATGCCAATTGTTATATAACTGTCCACATTTTTCGCCCCGGCATCCTGTAACCCCCGCCGGATCATTTCCGGAAATAATTATACCCCATTTCATGCTACTTGGAAAGTGAAAAAAATGTGTCCACGGCATCTCCGTCCTCCGGCCTGTCCTGTCGGCTTCAGGCCGCCCCGCCGGTGCATTTCCGGCTCTTAAGACCTCCCTCGGTATACCAAATGCACAGGGAGATCCGTCCCCCCTGTGCAAATATACGTTCCGCCTGCTTGTTTTTTATGGTTTCCGGGAAAAATTACGGTTCTTCCTCCGGAAATACATTCGTGATGATCTCAAACGTAAGTGAATTATCCTCCGCATCCCTTACCACGATCCCCAGATGCGGTCCGGTGGACATGCCGGTGTTTCCGAGGGTTCCGATCTTCTGTGCGGCCTCCACCCGGTCTCCCGTCGAAACCAGGATCTCATCCAGGTGACGGTATTCGATCGTATTTCCGTTACACTCCGTAGTGATATAATTCCCCCTCTCCATATCAAAACCGCAGTCCGTCACAACTGCATCGTGCATAGCCAGCACGCTTTTTCCCGTTTCTCCCGGAATGGAAAGGTATCCGTCCTCCGTAGCGATGGCGATCACATTGCACTCTCCGAGCGGAACTTCCTCAGTCCCTTCCGCCCCTTCAGGAGCATCTGTCCCGGCTTCATCCACGGGCCACGCCCACTTCGAGTTTTCACCGAAAAGATCTTCATCATAAATATATCCCGCTTCGCTGGCATTATATAGGACAATGGCACTGTCATGATAATTGAAAAGACTTACATAATATATTTTGCCATCGTCAAAATTGCCTTCCACCCCCAGTTCTTCCAGCTCCTGCTCGATCCCGGCGTCCTGTCCTTTTCCGTCCGGATCCGTGCCGTCTTCCTCCGCACGCACATCTCCGCTGTCATCGGACACCGGCGCTTTTTCCGCCTCCGGCTCCTCCGCCGCTGTGGGTATCGCTTCCTCCGTATCCTCCGTCAGAACAGCAGCGTCCTCGGATGCCGCGGGAGCATTTCCCGCCTCACTCTGCTTTTTCGCACTGATCCCGTTCCAGATCAGTCCCAGTGCCACCAGGCAGAACAGTCCGGCTGCCGCCATAAGGATACGGCCGGTCACTGCCGGGGCCGCCGAAAAGCCTTTTTCGGGCAGTACGGTACCGGTCTCCTTTTCGACCATTTCCCTGATATGTTCCATATTCTCTTTTTTCATTCTCATCATACACCTCCGCATTCCTGCACGCGTCCGGGCCATGTCCCTTTTCTCCGGTCCTTAGCGTCCTAACAGGTCTCCGCGTCCTTCATCATGCCCTTCAGTTTCTGCTTGGATCTGAAAAGCCGGTTCTCGACCTTCTTTTTGTCCATTCCCATATCCCTGGCGATCTCGGCCGGTTTCTGTTCATAACAGTAACGTCTTTTAACGATCTCCCGGTCTTCCCCGGAAAGCTGCTCCAGACACTCATCGATCCCGTCCCAGCCATCCGTCTCATCCTCCGCGGATGCGGCTTCCGGAAGCTCTTCCATGCTCTCTTCCTTCCTCGCCATGATGGTACGGAGGCGGTCCACCGCCCTGTTCCTGGCCATCGTGCACAGCCAGGTGGACAGCTTCCCCCTGCCGGCCTCGTACTTCTCCGCCTTCTGCCAGAGCGTGATGAACACATCCGCTACACATTCTTCGATATCCGCTTCGGAGGATCCCAGAACCTGTGATGCCGCCTTCCAGAGCATACGGCTGTAGCGCTTCATCACATAAGCCAATGCCTTCTCATCACCGGAACGTATCCCGTTTATGACTTTCTCGTCGGTCATAAGCTGACTCCTTTCGTGTTTTCTGACCCGGTCATCTATGATACGGATGCCGGCTGCAAAAACACTCACACAAAACAAAAATAATCAAAAAGGCCACGGATACCCACCCGTGGCCGGATCTCCTGATCCGCTTCAGCGCGTCAGCATCGCCACCGCCTCGCTCCAGCCCTTAATATGCTTTTCGCGTTCGGCTTCTTCCATCTGCGGTTCAAAGCAGCCGCTTCCCCCGCTGCACTTTACGATATCTTCTTCGTCCTTCCAGAAGCCCACGGCCAGTCCGGCGAGATAGGCAGCCCCCAGTGCCGTAGTCTCCACGCACTCCGGCCGGTATACCTTTACCTTACTGATATCCGCCTGCATCTGCATCAGATAATCGTTGCTGCTGGCACCGCCGTCGACCTTCAGCTCTTTCAGCTCCTCTCCGGCATCCTGCGCCATGGCCTGCACGAGGTCATTAACCTGATATACGATAGAATCCAGCGCCGCCCGTATGATATGACAGCGCCCTACGCCCCTGCTCAGCCCGGTGATGATGCCCTTGGCTTCCGGTTTCCAGTAAGGAGCTCCCAGCCCTGTAAATGCCGGCACGATATAGCAGCCCGCGGTATCCTCCACCTTCCGCGCCAGTTCCTCGCTCTCGGGTGCGGACGCGAGCATCCCCATCTCGTCCCTGAGCCACTGGACCACGGCTCCTCCCATAAAGACCGAGCCTTCCAGTGCGTATACGTTCTTCCCGCCGATGCCCCAGGCAACAGTGGTCACGAGACCGTTCTTCGAAAGGACCGCCTTCTCTCCGATGTTCATCAGCAGAAAACAGCCGGTCCCGTAGGTATTCTTGATATCACCCGGCCGGAAGCATTTCTGTCCGAAAAGGGCAGCCTGCTGGTCCCCGGCCGCACCGGCGATCTTTACCGCCCCGCCCAGGAAGGCCGGATCCGACTCACCGTATACCGTACTGTTTGGCACCGGCTCCGGAAGCATCCCCATGGGGATCCCAAGGAGTGCGCAGATCTCTTCGTCCCATTTCAGTTCGTGTATGTTAAAGAGCATGGTGCGTGAAGCGTTGCTGTAATCCGTCACATGCACCCTGCCTTTGGTAAGCTTCCAGATGAGCCAGCTTTCCACGGTGCCGAAGAGCAGCTTTCCCTGCTCTGCCTTTTCCGCAGCTCCCTCCACATGATCCAGGATCCATTTGAGCTTGGTCGCGGAAAAATAAGGATCGATGACCAGCCCCGTCTTCTCCCGTATCATATCCTTATATGGCGCCAGCTCCTCGCAGAGCTTCGTTGTCCTGCGGCATTGCCAGACGATGGCATTGCAGACCGGCAGCCCGCTCTCCTTATCCCACACGATGGTCGTCTCACGCTGGTTCGTGATCCCTATGGCCTCGATATCCTCCACACCGATCCCCGCTTTCGACATAGCCTCCACGGCCACGCCCAACTGCGCGGACCAAAGCTCCATGGGATCGTGCTCTACCCAGCCGGCCTGCGGATAATACTGCTTTATCTCCTTCTGCGCAAGACTCACGATCCTGCCGCTTCTGTCAAAAATGATCGCCCTCTCCGAGGTCGTTCCCGCATCGAAGGACATGATATATTTTCCCATCCGTCTTTCCTCCATATTCAAAGCGGCGTGATATGCGGCAGAATAAAGCGGCCGCCTCCGCTGTCGCATCCATAACTAAGTTCTCATAAATATCCGAGCCCGCCCGGGATACTGTCCGAGCGCAGCTCACGCCCCGAAGGACATGGTGCAAGCAAGTGGGTGCTCCGAAAGCCACAAGGAGGATCCAGGCATATAAAACGGCAGTGCAGAGCGGCAGAAATAAAGCAAGACGACGCAGCATTGCCGTAGTTCTTAGCAAGCACAAGCGGCCAATCTCGCCCGAGGTACTGTCAGAGCGAAGCTCGCGCCCCGTTCTGATAGGCGCGAGCAAGCGAGTTGCCGAGGGCGAGTCGGTTTCAGGACGCGCAGTGCGAGCTTAGAACGGAGGCATCCGCGTAGTCGGCTGCTTTATTCTGACGCGCAACACGCCGTTTTAAGCCCGGAGGCCTCCGCATAATCAACTGTATTATTTTACGCCTTATCTATCGGCGCATTATGTCATACAGCTTTATTCGCGTCCTTTTTCAGCTGCCTTGCATTCGCCAGCACGGCTTCCGTGATACTGTCGCCGCCCAGCATCCTGGCCAGTTCTTCGATCTGTTCTTCGGAGGAGAGCTCACGGATCTCCGTCTCGGTACGTCCGTCCGCCGCTTCCTTTTCGATCAGGAAATGCGTATCCGCCATGGCTGCGATCTGGGGCAGGTGCGTGATACAGATGAGCTGGTGCTTCTTTGAAAGCTCTCCCATCTTTTCCGCGACCTTCCAGGCCGTACGTCCGCTGATCCCTGCGTCGATCTCGTCAAAGATCATGGTCTCGATCAGATCCCTGGCGGCAAAAACACTTTTAAGCGCCAGCATGATACGGGACAGTTCTCCTCCGCTGGCCACATCCTTTAAAGGCCGCAGCTTTTCACCGGGATTTAAGCTGATCATGAATTCCGCTTCATCCGTGCCTTTCGGTCCGGGCTCCGCTTTTTCGCTGAGCTGCACCTTAAAATCCGCTTTCAGGAAATTCAGGTCGGTCAGTACCGCCATCACTTCCTTTTCCAGCGACTCCGCAGCCTTCACACGCTGTTTGTGCAGGCTCCTGCAGCATTTGTCCAGACGCTCTTTTGTTTCTTTCAGGCTCTTTTCCAGTTTTTCCCTGGTAAGGTCCAGATCCCGCAGCTCCTCCGCCTCGGCACGGCGTTTTTCCAGATAGGCCAGAACGCTCTCCTCATCCTCCCCGTAACGGGCGATGAGACGCCGGATCTCGTTGAGGCGCGTTTCCGTCTCTTCAAAGCTCTGCGGATCAAAGAGACTGCTCTCCAGATAATCCGTCACCTCGCGCAGGCAGTCGCGGATCATCCCTTCCGCATCGGAAAGTGCTTCGGCACAGCCGGAAAGCGTATCGTCCCCCGATGCGGCCGAACGCAGCTCGTGAACCGCTCGTCCTATGGGTTCCAGTGCTCCGCCGCCGTCCTCCATGAGCAGCTCCTGCACCCTGTGCAGATCGTCAAAGGCATCCCTGCCTTTTTTCATCCTGCGGTAGCGCTCATCCAGCTCGGCCTCCTCGCCGGGTTTGATCCCCGCAGCTTCGATCTCGTTGATCTCATATTCCGCGAGAGACAGTTCTCTCTCACGCTTTCCCTCGTCCAGAGCCAGCCGCTCCTGTTTCGCACGGAGCTCACGGTACTCCTCATAGAGTTTCTTCAGCTCCTCCAGTTCCTTTTCCGCCGCAGCCGGAAGCCCCGCATCCAGAAGCTCCAGATGCCTCGCGGAATGCAGCAGCGACTGGTGCTCGTGCTGCCCGTGCACATCGATGAGGAGCGCGGCCAGCGCGCGCACCTGGGAAGCGGATACGCTTTCCCCGCAGACACGGATCGAAGAGCTCTTCGCCGTGATCCGCCGGCTGATGATGACGCGCCCGTCCTCTTCCATCGGCAGTTCCATACCGCGTATCGCTTCCCTCGTATCCTCATTCTCCACCCGGAAGACCAGCTCCATCAGCGCATGATCCGCTCCCTCGCGTATCATGCCCTTGTCCGCTTTCGCTCCCAGGCAATAGTTTACGGACCCTATCAGGATCGATTTTCCCGCTCCGGTCTCGCCGCTTAAGATATTCAGGCCCTCTCCCAGTTCCAGCTGGGCGTGTCTGATCAGGGCCAGATCTTTTACCGTAATGCTTTCCAGCATGTTTTATCTCCTCCGCGCTCCTTAAAGGAGCCCGTCTTTTCTGTGGATCTCAGCTCAGCTTCTTCTGCACGACCTGCAAAAAGCCGTCCGTTCCCAGCTTGATCAGCCGGCAGACCCGGCTGCTCCTGCGCACTTCGATATAGTCACCGGGTTTTACGGTTCCCATGGTGACGCCGTCAAAATAGGCTCCCGCTTCCAGCGGTTTGGAACCCCGCGCCGGCAAAAGTTCCACACGTATATGATCTTCCTCCGAGAGGACGATGCTCCTGCTCTTTAAGGAATGGGACGCCACGGCCGTAAGCACCATGAGCTGTGCCGAAGGCTCCACGATAGGGCCGCCGGCCGAAAGGCTGTAGCCGGTCGAACCCGTAGGCGTGCAGATAACGATGCCGTCCGCGAAAAAATCGCCGAGGAAGATCCCGTTGACCGTCACACGGTAGCCCGAGATCTGCAGTTCTCCGAGACGGCTCATCACGATATCGTTCAGCGCATGCTCCACCTCGCTCTTTACGCCGCCGATGCAGCAGCTGCCCGCGAGCATCATGCGTTTTTCGATCAGGAAATCGCCGCATTTCAGGCGTTCGATGGCGGCGTCCAGCTCCGAAAGCTCCACTTCCGTCAGATAACCCATATTCCCGAGGTTTACGCCGAGGATGGGGATATCCAGCTGCCGTATGGCTATGGCCACCTTAAGGAGGGTTCCGTCCCCGCCCAGCACGATGACCGCATCGGTATCCGCCGGCACCTGCGGATCGTTCTTTATGACATCATCGACCCCGACACGCGCTCCTTCCACCATGTTGCGGAGTTTTTCCGCCACCTCCGCCGCGCAGCTCCCGCCCGGATCCTTATAGCCGTTGGTGATCACAAAAAAATTTTTCATGTCCTGTCCTTCTCTCTGTCCGCCGCATCAAATGCGGTATGTGCTTCCGATACCGTTCCGCGCACGTCTGTAACCCTGTCTTCCCCATATCTTCCCAGATAAAGAAGATATTCGATATTGCCTTCCGGTCCCCGGATCGGCGAATAGTCCAGTCCCAGTATCACAAAACCGTTCTCTTTTGCATATCCGAGCACCTTGTGTATCACTTCCCCGTGGACCGCCGGATCGCGCACCACGCCTTTTTTCCCGACCTTTTCCCTTCCCGCTTCAAACTGCGGCTTGATGAGGCAGACCATCTGCGCCTCTTTCGTGAGCAAAGGCGCTACGGCCGGCAGTATCCTAGATAAAGAGATAAAGGAAACATCCGCAGCAGCAAAGGCGATCTCCTCGGGGATCTCCTCCTTTGTCACATAGCGGAAATTGGTCTGTTCCATGCAGATCACACGCGGATCTGAGCGGAGCTTCCAGGCCAGCTGGTTGGTCCCGGAATCGACCGAATAGACCTTTGCCGCGCCGTTTTGCAGCATGCAGTCGGTAAAGCCTCCGGTCGAGGCGCCGATATCCATGCAGACCAGGCCTTCGAGAGCGATCGGAAAGACCTTCAGAGCCTTTTCCAGTTTAAGTCCGCCGCGGCTCACATAGGGCAGGGGATTGCCCTTCACTTCGATCTTCAGATCCTCTCCGCCGAAACAGCTTCCCGCCTTATCCTCACGCTGGCCGTTCACAAACACCTCGCCAGCCATGATAAAGCGCTTTGCCGCCTCCCGGGAAGGCGCCAGTCCGCGCTCTACCAGTAAGATATCCAGCCTCTGCTTCGCTTCGCTCATCCGGGCTCCTTCCGGATCCGTTCTGCGATGCTGTCCGCATCCATCCCCAGTTCCTTTTTCAGTTCATCAACTTTACCGTGTTCGATATAATCATCCGGCAGCGCCACATGAAGGATCTTTACGGGATGATCCCTGCCTGCGTCGGTCTCGTATTCCATGCGGAACTGTTCGCCGAAGCCTCCCGTGATCACGTTTTCCTCCAGTGTGACCACCAGGCGGTGGCGTTTTGCCATTTCAAACATCACCGGATCCATGGGCTTTACAAAACGCACGTTGACGAGACTGACCTTCCGTCCTTCTTCCTTCAGCCGCTCACGCACTTCCACCGCAGTCTTTACCATGCTGCCCACAGCCAGCAGGAGTATGTCCTCCTCATTATAGATCGTCTCGCACATGCCGGCACGTACGGGGGCCCGAAATTCCTCCAGCTTATCATAAGCCTGCCCTCTGGGATAACGGACCGCACAGGGATGTCCGTAGTCCACCGCAAAGCGCAGCATATCCGCCAGTTCCCATTTGTTCTTCGGCGCCATCAGCGTTATATTGGGTATGGAAGAAAGGAACGAGAGGTCAAAGATCCCCTGATGGGTCTCGCCGTCGGCTCCCACCAGTCCCGCCCGGTCCACCGCGAGCACTACGGGCAGATCCTGCAGACACACATCATGCACGATCTGGTCATAAGCCCTCTGAAGGAAGGAGGAATAGATCGCCACAACGGGTTTCAGGCCCCCGGCCGCCATGCCTGCTGCAAAGGTCACCGCATGTTCCTCCGCGATACCCACGTCAAAGAAACGCGTGGGATACATGTTATGAAAGCGCTTCAGGCCGGTACCGTCCGGCATGGCCGCGGTCACGGCCACCACCTTTTCGTCCTTTTCCCCGAGCCTGCACATCACCGTTGCGAAGACGTCGGTATAATTGGCCTTCTCACGCAGTCCTTTGGGCATACCGCTTTCGATCTCGAAAGGCTCGGCGCCGTGAAAACGCGCAGGATGCCGCTCCGCCGGCAGATAACCCTTTCCCTTCTGGGTACGCACATGGATGACTACCGCGTTTTCCACCCTGGTCGCATAATCGATCAGGCGTATCATGGTCTCCACGTCATGGCCGTCCACCGGACCCAGATAGGTGATCCCCATATTTTCAAAGATCCCGGGCACCATCAGACGCTTCATCGTGGATTTTACTTTTTTGATCGTTCTTACCGTTCCCTCATTACCGGAACGCATCAGGGAATTATATACGTCTTCCTTCAGTTCCAGGTATTTTCCGGCGGAACGTATGGAATTCAGATAATGGGATACGCCTCCCACGTTTTCCGAGATGGACATATTGTTATCATTCAGGATGATGATGAAATTGCTCTTCAGCTTGGAAGCGTTATTGAGAGCTTCATAGGCCATGCCTCCGGTCAGGGCGCCGTCGCCGATTACGGCCACGATGCGTTCCGTACCTCCGTTCAGCTCCCTGGCGCTCACCATGCCGAGCCCCGCCGAAATGGAAGTGGACGAATGCCCCGTATCAAAGGCGTCGTATTCGCTTTCCCTTCGCTTCGGAAAACCGCTCATCCCGCCGTGCTGGCGCAGGTGTTCAAAACCCTCGCG
>JAEELW010000168.1 GCA_016282915.1 Lachnospiraceae bacterium
ATGATCGCGGTACAGACGGGCAGGAAAAAGAGGATCATGACCTGTCTTTTGATCGTCTGTTTTACCTCTTTGTCCGTCATGCCGGCGTTGCTCAGGATCGTAAATCGTTTCCGGTCCTCATATCCTTCCGACATCTGCTTGTAATAGATGATCACGACCGTCACCGCAAGGAAGAGCACCGCAAGGAAGATCCCCACAAAGAACACGCCGCCGTACAGGGAGTAAAAGTACTGTCTTTCCTCCTCTTTATAGCGGATATCCGCTTCGTCCCCAAAGGCCTCCCTGAGCTTTTGCACAAGCGTCTGCACGCTGCTCTCTTCCGGCTCCTGCGCGAACTCGATCCCGATAAAGACCTTTAAAGTCTCAAGCTCTTCCCCTTCCGCAGCTTCCAGGCTGCGGATCTCCTTCAATACGTCCGCATCGGATACCACAAGGATGTCTTTTTCGAAAAGCCCCATGGTCGAGTCATAGATATAATAAAGACCTTCATCCCCGATCGCTTCTTTGACTTTCAGCTCCCTGCCGAAGAGCCTCAGGCTCTCGCCGGCTTTTTTCCTGCTTTCGGAAGCGTAATAGAGGATCTCATCCTTCGCCAGCGTCTCATTTTTCCCCAGATAGCTGTTATAATCCTCCAGCGTCAGCATGTAGACGGTCTCCATTCTGGCCCAGTCCGGATAATGGGGATCCACGGCTTTGAACTCGCCGTCCTCCTTAAGGACCATGGTCATGTAATACTGCCGGAATATGCTCTCCTTAACCGCCGCATCGCTCCCCGCCGTGATCCCGGCCAGCTTTCCGCTATATCCCGCGCTGTCTTCTTCCGCCGTCTTCGTCATATGCAGCAGCAGGTCCGTCGGATATCTCATGTTCAGATTCTGCTCGCCCAGCATCATCAGGGAAAGGGAGCACACGAGCAGAAGGATCACGCCTGTGGACAGCACGCAGATGGACGCAAGTCCGGAGGCGTTGTGCTTCATGCGGAAGATCAGGTTGGATACGCTGAAGAAATTCCTGCTCCGCAGGTAAAACTTCCTGTTTTTCTTCAGCCGTTTCAATATGAAGATACTGCCGGCGATGAAAAGCTCATAGGTGCCGGCGATGACCAGGATGATACTGATAAAGATCATCGTGAGCGCCGAATAGGAATTTCCGGTCGTGAGCGCCAGGTAGTAGCCCAGCCCCATGCAGACCACGCCGCTGATCAGGGAGGAAAGCTTAACCTTCGGCTCGCTCTCGCCCATGTTTTCCGCACGCAGCAGCGTGATGGGATTTCCGAGCCTTACCGAAAAAAACTTGACCAGGTAACAGACCAGGAAAGCCGCGCCGTAAAGGATGAGGGTAGCGCAGACCGCCCTTCCGGAAAAGACCGGGCCGTTCACCGGCGGCTGCTTCACCGCTTTGTACAAAAGCAGCAGCATCAGCTTATTGAGGAAGGTCCCGGCGGCAAGGCCGATCAGCAGGGTAAGGACCGCCTGCACCAGCGTATCGGTCAGGAGTACCAGGCTGATGTTCCTTTTGCTCAGTCCCAGCACGCCGTAAAGTCCCATCTCTTTTTTGCGGCTCCGCATCACGAAATGATTCCCATACAGGAGAAAGATCACGGCGATGCCGGCTACGATGAAGCTGCCGAGCCGCAGGAGAAGAGAGATATTCTTTGCTCCGTAAAAAAGCTCTTTTCCATCCCGGATCAGAAGGTCGCTCCAGGCGATGGAGACCATGATATAAAAGATCATGACCGTGACGGACGCGACAAGGACATAGGAAAACACGGACTTCTTATTCTTCTTTATACCGTCGAGCGCAAGCTTTGTCAGCAGTTTACGATTCACTTTCGTCGCCTCCTCTCATGAGCACCGTCACCGCGTCGCAGATCCTGTCGAGCATCTGCGAACGGCTCATGTCGCCGCGGTAGATCTGATGGAAGACCTCGCCGTCGCGGATGAACATCACGCGTCCCGCATAGCTGGCCGCCACATTGCTGTGGGTGACCATCAATATCGTCTGTCCGCCGCGGTGGATCTCGCAGAGCTGTTCCATCAGCCGGGTCGCCGCTCTGGAATCCAGCGCTCCCGTCGGCTCGTCTGCCAGAAGGATCTGCGGCTTCGTGACCAGCGCCCTTGCAATGGCGGTGCGCTGCTTCTGCCCGCCCGAGATCTCATAGGGATATTTCTGCAAAAGCGCGCCGATCCCCAGCTGTTCGGCAAGCGGCGTCACCTTTTCGTCCATGTGCGCGGGATCCTCGCCCGCCAGCACCAGCGGCAGCCGTATATTGTCTTCCACCGTAAAATTGTCCAGCAGATTAAAATCCTGAAAGATGAAACCCAGGTTCCCCCTTCTCATGACCGCTCTTTCGGCGTCCTTCAGCGCCGAAAAATCCTTTCCCTTCACCAGCACCCTGCCGGCCGTGGGCACATCCAGACTCGCCAGGATGTTCAAAAGCGTCGTCTTTCCGCTGCCCGATTCGCCCATGATCGCCACGAACTCGCCTTCCTCCACGCTGAAATGCACATCCGAAAGCGCCACGGTCTCCGCCCCGAGCTTCGCCTTGTAGATCTTTTTCACATGATTGACTTCCAGTAACGCCATGATCTTTTCCTCCCGTTCTTTCTGATGTGTCCAGCATAACAAAAAAGAAAATGCACAGCACTTTCTTTTCCTTACGATCCGCTTTTGTAAACTTACATTTTTGTAAGGTTCTCCCGATCCTCCGCCGCGGCGGTCGTTATAAAGACCTCCGTCCCCTTTCCTTCCTGCGACACGGCACCGATCCCGTGTCCCAGCTTGTCGCACACGCCCCTGCACAGATACAGCCCGAGGCCGCTCGCCTTTTTATCCAGCCTGCCGTTGCAGCCCGTAAAGCCCTTTTCAAAGATACGCGGCAGATCCTCGCTGCGTATGCCGATCCCCGTATCGGCGATCACAACGCGCGTACACGCCCCGTCCTTTTCCGCACGGATCGTGACGCCTCCCTCCTTCGTATATTTGAGGGCGTTGGAGAGGATCTGTTCCAGAACGAAACAGAACCATTTCTCATCCGTAAGGATCTTTGTGTCCAGATCCTTCAGCTCCACTTTCAGGTGCTTATGGATAAAGATCGTGGAATATTTTTTCACGGTCTGCTTTACCATAGGGAGCAGCTCGCAGCTTTCGAGCTGCAGGTCGCCGGAGAGATTTTCAAAGCGCGTGTAATCCAGCGCCAGCTCCACGTAGTTTTCGATACGGAAGAGTTCCTGCCTGCACTGCGCGCGGTCCGGCTCTTCGTTCTGCAGAAGAAGGTTCATCGCGGCGATGGGCGTTTTGATCTGATGCGCCCAGAGCGCAAAGAAATCTTCCTTTTCCTTCAACAGCTCATACTGCTTCCGCTCCTCTGCCCCATCGTCCGTCTCAAGTGCCTCTTTTCTCTTTCTCCTGCGGTACTGCCCGTAACGGATAAGGAGCGCGGCTGCGGTAACGATCAGCAGGAACGCGGTCTCGTAAAAAACAAATTCGGGATTGATGTCATAGAGAAAACCGGCCGCAATCAGAAGCGCGGCCGCCGTCAGATTCGCACACAGGATCACGATGCTTTCTTTTCGGAATTCATCCTTCTCCAATGATATAGCCCATCCCTCTTCTGGTCGTGATCAGATCTTTTGCCCCGGCCGCTTCCAGCTTTTTCCGTATGCGTGTCATATTCACGGTCAGCGTATTGTCGTCCACAAATTCCTCGGCGCCCCAGAGCCTTTCCATGATCTGCTCACGCGTAACGACCTGCCCTGGATGCTCCATCAGCACCTTGAGGATCAGGAATTCGTTCTTTGTCAGTTCCAGCTTCTGCCCGGCCACCTCGGCCGTCGTATCATCCAGGTTCAGCTTCACACTGCCCGTCTCCAGCACATGCCGCGTCAGGCTCTCGCCGTAGCTGCGCCGCAGCACCGCCTGGATCTTGGCGATCAGCACCTGCATATCGAAGGGTTTTGCGATAAAATCATCCGCTCCCATGTTCATGGCCATGATGATATTCATATTATCGTCCGCCGAGGACAGAAAGACGATCGGCACGTTCGACACCTTCCGTATCTCCGTGCACCAGTAAAATCCGTTGTAGCAGGGAAGCTTCAGGTCCATCAGCACGATGTCCGGCTTGCACTCTTCAAAAGTACCCATCACGTCCCGGAAATCCTTTACCGTCACGCCCTTCAGCTGCCATCCGGCCAGCTGCTTCGCCAGCTCCTCCGCGATCACCTCGTCATCTTCCACGATCAGAACATTTCTCATAATCTCTCCCGTACCCGCCTCTATGGAACTGTTCAAAAACGTCTCCGCGGCGTTTCCTCTTCCATGCTTTCGTCGTCATAAGCTTCATCTCCATAGAGCTCATCCTCCAGAAGCTCGATCCCGTAATCGATCGTATCCCTTACTTCCTCGTTTGTCCGGAAGCCGCCTTTCTTACGGTTGCATCTCCAGCACAGGACCTGCAGATTGTCCTCGTCCTTTCCGCTCCCTCCGTCGGCTACGGATTCGATATGATCGATCTCCAGCAGAAGGTAATCTCCCAGGCCGGGGCAGAGCTCATCGACAAAATCCTTTGAGATGCCGCAGATCTGGCAGGTATATCCGTCCCTCTCCAGTATCCTCTGCTTCATCCCGGGACTGATCCGCCTCCTGCCGGAGACCTCCCTTTCGGTCTCCTGCCGGTATCTCTGTTTTCTGCGGATGCTCCCGTGTAAGAGGATAAGAAACAGCACCGCCGCCGCAAGGACCGCGATGATGATATATAAAAGCTTTTCATCCTGCCAGGGCATATAGTCTCCTTCTTATCATTTTCCCCGTCATAACAGGGACGCGCTTCCTCCGGGACTCCGCATCAGGAATACAGCGTGATCAAAAACTTCGCGCCCTTTCCGGCCTCGCTCTCCGCTTCGATCTTTCCGCCGTGGGACGAGATGATCTGCTTTGCCATGGCCAGCCCGATCCCCACGCTGTTGGGCGAGCTGTTGCCTGCTTTATAAAAGCGCTCGAAGATATGCGGAAGATGCTCCGCCTCAATGCCTTTCCCGTTGTCTTCGATGCAGAGCCTCGTACAGAGATTGTTCTGTGAAGCCGTGATCTTTACACAGCCGCTGGCCGGCGTATGCTCGATGCAGTTCTTGACGATATTGCTGACCGCCTCCCGGAACCAGTGCTTATCCGCTCGGATCACGATCTGTTCCGGTATATCACACTGAAGCTTCACATCCGCCACCTCCGCCATCACGGCAAGGGGATCCGTGGTCTCCTCCATCATTGCCTTCAGCGGAAGCTCTTCAAACTTCATCTCCAGCACGCCGGCCTCCAGCTGCGAAAGCGTAAGGAGATTGCGGATCAGCCAGGTCATCTTGCCGATCTGCAGATCGATCTTTGCAGCGTATTCCAGGCGCTGTTCCTCCGTCACCTCCGCTCCCATCAGCAGCTCCGTCATCAGCGAGATCGCGGTGAGCGGCGTCTTGAACTGGTGCGAGATGTCCGACATCATATCCGACATGTATTTCTTCTGTTTATGCTCGGCGGAATACTGTTCACGCAGTATCGTGACCACCTTGTAGATCTCGCTCCGGAGTATCCCCAGGCTTCCTTCACGGATCTCCGCCATTTCCGGAAGCTCGGCCAGATCCTGTACCCTGGTGATATAGTCCGTAAGCTCACGGATCTGCTTTTCAAGCTTCAGGTGATCGTACACATCAATGCACAATAATGTGATAATACACAATATGAGCATCCCGCATATCCATACGGGATCTCTCATAAGGACACATATGAGCGCGCATGCCGCTATGACCGCAAGCTTCCGTTTCATCCTCTCAGTCCATCCGGTAACCGATCCCGCGCACCGTCTGTATCACGGGTTCGTCCCCCTCCTGCTCCAGTTTCTTACGCAGCCTGCGCACGTAAACCGTAAGGGTATTGTCGTTTACGAAATCCCCGGCGCTGTCCCACATCTCCGAGAGTATCCTCTGCCTGGTCAGGAGCTGTCCGCGGCTTCCCACAAAGGTGAGGAGCAGGCGGTATTCCACCGCGGAAAGGAAGATCTCCTCTCCATCCCGCATCACCTTCCCGGTATGTATGTTCAGGATATTTTTTCCGATCCGGACGATATCCCCGTCTCCTGCAGCTGCTGCCTTTTCCGCTTCCCCGGCTCCTGCTGCCGCTCCTTCCGACGCCGCGTTTTTCCCGCTCCTGCGGAGCACGGCCCGGATCCTGGCGATCAGTTCCCGGATACGGAAGGGCTTCGCGATATAATCATCCGCTCCCTGCTCCAGCGCCAGCACCGTATGGATCTCGTCGTCACAGGCCGTCAGAAAGATGATGGGGACTTCCGACCTTTCCCTTATGGCCCTGCACACCTGATAACCGTCCCCGTCCGGCAGGTTAATGTCAAGAAGGCACACATCAAAGTGTACCTCCCCGGCTTTCTTTACGGCTTCCAGCGCATCCTGCATGCAGGCGTAGGCCTCCACCTCATATTCTTCCTGCGAAAGGGCGACCTTCAGCCCTTCCACGATGATCGGATCATCCTCAACGATCAGTACTTTCATTTATCCTCCGCGCTTTATACCATCTCCGTCCGGACTTCATCGATCAGCTGCATCTTTTTGCTGTCCCCGTATCCGGCCAGGGTAAAGAGCCCCAGACCCGCGCAGCTTGCAAGCACGCTCAGCACGATCATCCAGAGCGGGAGCGTAAAGTTCATCTTCCCGAACCAGCTGTCCAGCAGCCTATGTAAGCATACCACAAATGCCGTCGTTATCAAAGCGGAATATACATACGCTCTTGCCAGCAGCCTTGTATTCTCCAGCATCAGCATCCCTGTCTTCTGCTTTTTCGTGATCCCCATGGAACGGAGTACCGACAGTTCCCGCTGTCTGGCGTATCTTCTGCCCATGACCGAATTGTAGAGGTTCAGAAGGCAGATCAGTGCGATCAGTATCGTAAAGCAGACGGCGACAATACCTACAATACTCGTGATGGCCTCCTTAAAACTCATATAACCGTCCAGGATGGATGCGGAAGTGACTGCGCTGTCACCGTACTCGTCCCTGATCTGGGCCAGTCTCCGCAGCAGGTCCGAATCGTTTGTATTTACGCTGAAGAACATGCAGCGGAAACCGATCTCTTCCTGTTCCTCCCCGGGCAGAAAGCTTCCCATATAAGCAGCCGTCTGCTCCGAAACAAAGAGCCACTGGGCTTTCCCATGAAATTCGCCGAATTCCTCCGCATCCTCCCTGTTCACATATCCCCCGAAACTCACGGGGATCTCGACCGTCTCCAGCGCTTCTGTCTCAGGGACATATTGCTCGTCAAGCAGTGTGAACGTATCACCCTCTTTCAGATCAAGAACTTTCTCCAGCCTGTACATGCTGTAGTCGGGCTTCACGGTCCCCTCTCCGCCAAAGCGGAAGTCATCCGTGGATAATTCCAGGGTATCATAGGCAAGAACAGGGTGCTCAAGCTCTGCCGTATCCCTGCCGGCCTTCTTTGCCAGCTTTTCAAAATCCCCTTCCGTAAGAATGAGCAGATTCACCTCGGGATGATCGGAAGCGTACTCCGGCTCCAGATAACGCAGTATGATATTTGCCGGGGCCCCGCCAGGGAAATACTTTCCGATCATTGTGCCGAGCTTTTCACGGTATTCGTCCGTATAGTCATCCAGACAGATATTATAATCGAACATGCTGTAGTACAGCTCCTTATAGCCTTCCGTCTCTTCGGAATCCATGATATCCCTTATGCCGGATGCATAGTCTTCCCCTGCGCGAAAGAAAACGTACTGATAGTCCGTAAAAGCTTCACCGGGTATGAACTCATTTCTCTGCACCTTGCTCTTCAGCACATCCGTGATGCTCCTTACCGTAAAAGCCGTGACCAGAGTGAGCACGATGAAAGCCGTGATGCTCCTTACGATCCCCTTTGTCGTATGGCGGTTTCTGCTTACCGACGCTGCCGCCAGCAGCTGCTTCGTTCTGCCCTTTTTCATAAGCCGGGAAAATGTCCTGTATCCCTTCTTCCTGCCCCCCGTAATACTGTCTGTGCTTCGTATGCTTTCCACAGGGCCGATCCTGCTGATCTTCAGTGCGGGGATCCAGGCGCTCATCCACACGGCAGTCGCGGAAAAAAGGAGGATAAAGATGATATTCAGCGGGTTTACGATCAGTTCACAGGGGATCTCACAGCTTTTCCCCGTCACTACGTTTGCCGAGATCATCTCGATGAGACTTGCAAAGTGCGGGTAAAGGAGCGCCATCGCGCCTTTGATCAGCAGCAGTCCCAGCACGATACCGAGCGGGAGCGCAAAGATGAGCAGCGAGAACACTTCGTAGTAAACGCTCCACTTTTTCTGTTTTTTCGTCGCTCCCACCGAAGAGAGCATACCGAGATAACGGCTCCTCTCCGTATAGGAAATGCTGAACACGTTGTAGATCAGGATCAGCGCTGCCGCCGTGATCAGTACGATGAAGAATACCTGGGCAAAGATCATCAGCTTATTGAAGTTCATATCGCTCCCCTTTGCCGCAAAGGTCAGGAGCATATTGTTCTGAACGATCTGCTGCGGATCGAAAGGAATATGCTCGCCGTCCCCTGCCACACAATAGGATCCCAACGCCTCTGCTTCTGCCCTTTCCGCCTCCGTCCGGTGCTCATCGATGATCTTTGCGATATCCTCGATCCCGCGCACGGTGATATCCGGATCCACCTTCAGCACCAGATTTACTTTCTCGCCTTCCGCCACTGCATTCCCGCTCCGCATCAGGGCCATGTATCCGCCCTGTCCGTTTGCCTCGTAATAGGGCGCTTTCATGATCCCCGAGACCGTCACCGTCTTTTTCAGGCCTGTGGATCTATGGATCGCTTCAAAATCCGCATTGTCGCTCAGATAAGGGAAATGGTCCGGGAGCTTTACGGTCTCTCCGTGAGAGATATGAAAACCGCTGCCAAACACGAGTGTCCCGGGTTCCGCGCCTGCTGCCACCTGTTCCTCTTCACCTTCCTTGTAAAAAACATGGATATATCTTTCGAAAGTGTCGATCGCGATGCTGTCTCCCACCCGGATATCCGCTCCGTCCCTGAGGGCGCGTTCGCTGATCAGGATCTCGTTTTCGTTTTCGGGAAAGCGCCCTTCGACAAGGTCGATGTTCATCCAGTCAAAGAGTTCCTCCGAATAGCCCTTGATCTCCAGATACGGCGTCCACTCCGGATTTCCGCTCTTTTCAAACACCGTATACCCCAGGGGCCTGGAAACTCCGGTTTCTTCGACATAATCCAGCGCCGCGATCTCATCGGCCACAGCCTTGTCCACATCGTAGACCTGGTAATGCCATTTTCCCTGATCCGCTTCCACGGCTCTTTTCAGGAACTCCATGACCGTGTCTTTCCCCACAAATACGGCGGTCATCATGATCACCATCACCAGGATCCCCAGAAAAGTGATGATGGTGCGCATCCTGTTTTTCTTCATATATGTTGCAGTCACTTTGAATATGATCTTTTTATTTTTCATCTTACAGCTCCTTTTGATCTATGCCGGCATCATGCTCACACGATATTCCTGACTTTTTCATTCCTTATGATGCGTCCGTCCTCTAAGCCGATCACCCGGTCTGCCTGCATCGCCAGTCCTTCGTCGTGCGTGATCAGGATGAGCGTCTGACTGTTTTTCCGGTTCGATTCCTTTAAAAGCCCGACGATCTCTTCACCGGTCTTCCGGTCCAGATTGCCGGTGGGTTCGTCGGCCAGAAGGATAGCCGGATGGCTGTAGAGTGCCCTTCCGATGGATACCCGCTGCTGCTGCCCGCCCGAAAGCTGGTTCGGAAGGTTCCGTCTCCGATCGCTCAGGCCCAGATGCTCGACCACACTGTCCAGCCTCTCCTGATCCAGCGGTCTTCCGTCCAGCAGATGGGGCAGCGCGATGTTTTCGTCCACATTCAGTACCGGCATCAGGTTGTAAAACTGATAGACCAGACCGATCTGCCTTCTCCGAAAGATCGCCAGCTTATCTTCGTTTAAGCTGTGGATATCGGTCCCGTCAATGAAGACCTTTCCTTCCGTAGGTCTGTCCACGCCGCCGAGTATATGCAGCAGTGTGGATTTGCCGCTTCCCGAAGGGCCGATGATCGATACGAACTCGCCCTTCTCCACCGTAAAGCTCACATGATCCAGCGCCCGCACTTCGGTCTCCCCCGCGCCGTAGATCTTTGATATATCTTCACATTTCAGGATTTCCATTTTTCCTTTTCCTTTCTGTTTTTTGTCACGCTGCCGGCCGTCGGACGTCTCCTTCTGCCTGTTTCTGTGACGCTTCTCCTCTGCGGTCCCTGCCGCATCCTTTCGACATTTATCACTATAACACAGGATCATGACAGGGCGATGACTTTTAAAGTGACAGTTTAGTCACATTCGCCCCTGCCCGGAGAACAGAAAAAAAGCTCTTTTTTGAATAAAGAGCGCATGCTATAATAAAGACTGAATTTTATGTATTCGGGAGTGAACAGATGGAAGGACAGATTTCCGTAATAAGCCTTGAAGAAAAGAAAAAAGCCCGGAAGAAGATATTCATCCTTTTTATCATCCGCATCTTCCTCTGGTTCGTTGCGGCCGTGTCAACGGTCATCTGGATATACTATTCCTGGGAACTTCATCATGACGGGATCTTTGATCCCTCTGAATACGCGACGCTCCTCAGGCCCGTGCTCTACACCTGCCTGATCATCTCGATCGCCGCGGTCTGCACGAGCTTTGCGCTGTACGCACTTACAAAAAGGATCAGGAAGAAGTATGACCTTCGATAAAGCTTTCCACTTCCTGTATCCATTTGGCGCTTTCAAAGATCGCCATCTGTGACTGTCCGTAACCGTCAAAACAGCGGATCTCTGTCTGCGGGTTGATCTCCTTCATCTTCTGGGCGCACTTTTTGCTGATCGATTCATTTCCTTTGGTCCCATGAATAAAGAGGATGTTCAGCTTCTGGCTGTAGGCTTGATAATAAAAATCGCTGAATACGCTGTCCGAGATATTATTGACCGAATTTTCCTTGATCAGATCCATCATCTGCAGGTATTCTCCGAGATAACGGTCCGGCAGAAAATCTTTCGCACAGGACGCCAATACCTTTCCGTCCCTGTTCTTGCTTCCCTTGACGAGGTTCCGGTAATTCATCCGCATGACGCCCAGCAGAAGCGCGGGAACCTTCTGCAGATGCACACTGTCCAGGATCAGATAATCCACGCTGATCTTGGGCATACCAGCAAGGGTTGCCGCAATACGTCCCCCCATAGCCATACCGCAGAGTATGTCGATCTTTCCGTTCAGTTTTTCCGCCGCATATTCCTTGATCTTTAAAGCCTCATCTTCCACGGACTGGAAGGTGCTCTCTTTATTCTGCGTATGCCCGTCCAGTTCCGGAACGACCACAAAATACTTATCCGCAAAGTGGATGGCGATATCCTCCCAGATCTGCCAGGGCATAAATTCCCCATGAAGCAGCATGATCACCTTCCGCCCTTCTTCATATTCGCCCAATGTATGAAAGATCATTTATCCACCCCCCGCCTCACAGATCCTTCAGATAAAAGCGGTTCATCGTACCATGGACGACCTCGTCCGGTTTGCGGATCCCGCGGTATCCGCTCTTTTCGTAAATATGAATGGCTGCCGCAAGCGCGGTATGCGTTTCCAGATACATCTTTTTGTATCCCAGTTCCCGGGCTTTGTCCTCGATCCTGCGGATCATCTCGTATCCGGTCCCGTGGCCTTTGACCCTGTCCGTAAGATACAGCTTCTGAAGCTCCGCGCAGTCCTCGATAAAATCCAGCTCCGCAAGCCCCACGCCGCCGACGATCTCTTCCCCGTCCTCAACGATAAAGTAAAAACGTTTCGTCCTGTCCGCAAGATAGAATTCGCTCAGATGATCCAGATGACTGTCAAAATACGCCGTCCCCGGGATATCCAGTCCATGGGCTCTGAGATTGCTCCGGATGATCGCGGCAAGCGCGGCGTCATCGGCCCCGCATATCTCCCTGTACTCCATTTTCCCTTCTCCCGCCGGATCGCTGTTTTACGCAGATCCTGATATGAGCTTCGGCGCACGGTGCGCCAACACCATAATTATAGAAAAAATATTTCTGACTGTAAAGTACGTACATGCTCTTACTCTGTTTTTTTTCGTGCTGCCGCGCCGGCCCATTTAAGGCTCCTCCGCTGCCGCGAAACGGATGCAGAGATAGCCGTTCTCGAATTTCGCAGCTTCGATTTCTCTCCCCGAAAAGGCCTCCGGCATCGGGAACTTGCGGTTTTCGTTCTTCACACCCACGATCAGCTCGTTCCGGTCCTGCTCCAGTGTCAGTTCCTCCTTCTCCGCAAAAGGGAGATAGATCCGGAGCGTGGAATGCTCCCTGTCCACCCGGTAGATCTCCTCTTCAAACAGAACTGCCGAAGGATCCTTCTCTCCGTAGATCCGCGCCCCGACCTGCTTCAGCACTTCCATGGTCCGCAGTTCCGTATCCATCAGCTCCACATAAAAGCGCGGCACTTCGCTGAAGGATGTGCGGATCTCTTCCAGTCCTTCCTGCTGCAGCTTCTGCCATTTGCTGAAGTAACCCTCCATCGCTCTTTCCGGATAGATATGATTGACGATCACGGCATCCACATTATAACCGTACAGATAGAGGCAGGTGAAATTGCGCTTTGCCTCACTGATCACGATACGCTCCGGCGTGGTCACGACACGGAGGCTCACCGTCTTTTTATCCAGCATCAGATTCTGCAGGCGCTCCATTTTGTCCATCAGATGCTCGATATCGTCAAAGACGCTGTCCCCGGGCATGGGGATCTTCATAAGCCCCTCGACCACCCGGCCGCCGGTCTTAACGAGGGCTTTCTCTACCGGGAGGAATCTTTTTATCAGGCCGGAAAGCCTCTCCGGATACTTCAGGAGCGAAAGCGTTTCGCCGGTCGGCGCGCAGTCCACAATGATCGTATCGTATTCGCCGCTTTCGTACACGTCCAGTATCCGGAACATCGAAAAGAGCTCTTCCAGCCCCGGAAATACCAGCAGTTCCTCGGCCTCGATCCCGCCGCCTCCCTTTGCGGTCAGCAGCCTTTTTAAATAATCCTTCATGTTTCCCCAGCTTTTTTCGCTTTCATAGACCGTGTCGATCTCCATGGCGTACAGGCGCTCCGTCAGCTTCGTCGCCTCCCGCCCGATCTTCACGCCGAAGGAATCTCCCAGGCTGTGAGCCGGATCCGTGCTCATCACGAGCACCTTCTGCCCGCTCTCCGCGATGGTGCAGGCGCTGGCACACGCCATGCTGGTCTTTCCTACGCCGCCTTTTCCCGTATATATGATCACTCTCATCTCTTTCTCCTTTCCAAAACCAGTGAGGACACGGGGACGGTCCTTCTGTCCTCATCTTGAGGACACGGGGACGGTCCTTTCGTCCTCATCTTGAGGACACGGGGACGGTCCTTCCGTCCTCAAACGATATCAACCTTTTTTACGCTCTTTTTCTGCCCGCTCTCCGCTTCCGTCTTTGTTTCCTTCTCCTTCATTACAGCGTTTGCCACGCAGCCGGCCAGCATTTCTCCGAGCATCTGTTTCAGCTCGTTTCCGATCACTCTCATATGTTCCGGCGTACGCTCCGGAAGCAGCGCCAGTATGGCTTTTTTCTGATACTCCGCCGCAGTTTTCAGTCTTTTCTTCATCTCTTTATTCATCCTCTTCACCGCCTTTCTCAAAGCTGATCCTCAGTTTCCCTTCCTCAAACGCCGCGCCGGAGACAACATAAGTTCTCAGGATGTTCGGCAGCGGGATGTTCCGTTTAAAGTTTCCGAGCTTGATCACGATATCATTCGCCGCCTGATACAGGTCGATATCCGCCTTGTCTGCGCAGGGGATGAAAAGTTCCAGACTGTATCCCGTTTCTGTCTTGGTAAAACGCTCCCTTTCGGTGATGATCCTTTTTCCGAATACATCCCTGTCTCCCAGAACCTTTTCGGCGATCCTGCGGATCGCCGCTTCGCCCCGCACTTCCTCGTCATACCAGGGGATCTCGCAGACCGGCAGCGCCGCAAAGCAGGCTTTCAGCTCCCCGATATACCCTTTCTGAATGTCGATCCAGCGATCAAAGAATTCGTTACCGATATCCGCCGGAAGGATGCGATTGATATACAGCCCGTCCACATTGAAATCGTACAGGTTCATATACATGTAGTTGCGCTTTGTCTCTTCTACCACCATTTTCTCCGGCGTTGTCACGATCCGGATACTCGTGGTCTCCCGGTCCTTTAAAAGCTCCTGCAGCTCCGCAAGCTTCAGATACATCTTTTCAATGTCGCTCATCGCTTTTTTATTCGGCATCTCCACCTTAAATACCAGCTTTGATACCGGCGCCAGGATACGCACGCCGATCTTTCCGATGGGAAAGAGTTTCTCCATATACCAGGAAAGCAGTTCGGGGAATTTCAGCAGCGACAGCGTTTCCCCGGTGGGCGCGCAGTCCACGATGATCCGCTCATACTCTCCGCTCTTATGGATCTCGGCGATCTTTAAAAGCGAGAACAGCTCCTCCATTCCGGGTATCATCCCCAGATCCCTGATGCTCATGTCATTGACGCTTGCCAGCAGCTTCGTGAGGTACGTCATGATATCGGCAAAATCGTTCTCCATCACATATTCCGGATCGATCTCGTAGAGCGTAAGTCCCGGCATCACCTCTTCCGCCTCTTTTCCCAGCTTTTTCTCAAACAGATCTCCCAGATTGTGCGCCATATCCGTGCTTACCAGCAGCGTCTTCTTCCCTTCCTTCGCGCTTTTATACGCATGCGCCGCTGCCACGCTGCTCTTTCCCACGCCGCCTTTTCCCGTAAAGATCAAGATCCTGCTCATTTTCTTCTCCTTTCCTGTGATGGGACGCTCCTTCAGTCCGCTTCTCTTTCCCTTCCGGACACGGGAACCGTCCCCCTGCCTTCATCTTGAGGACAGAAGGACCGTCCCCCTGTCTTCATCTTGAGGACAAAAGGACCGTCCCCCTGTCTTCATCTTGAGGACAAAAGGACCGTCCCCCTGTCCTCAAAAGGACCATCCCCCTGTCCTCTCCCTGTCCTCTTGTTTCAGTCCTCGAATAGTTCCATTGTCGAAGTATTTGTCTTTTTTTATGGCAGCCCCAAAACGGGCTGCCGTATATTTTCCTAATGGACCGCTCCCTTACTCGATGGTGATCTTTCGCACCTTCCTTACGCTTTCCTCTTTCCTGTGCTCCTGCTTCAGTACCTCGAGCACTTTCGCCGTCATTTTGCGGAAGAGCTCCGTTTCCTCCCGGGTAAGTGAGCCGAGCACCTGCATGCCGTAGTACATGACTTCGTCAAAGAGCTTCTGAAACTGCATCCTTCCCTTTTCACTGAAGCCGATCAGCACGACTCTTTTATCTTCGGCGGAGCGGCTCCGGACGATCAGTCCGTTATTCTCCATCCGGCTGACGATCCCGGTCGCCGTATTCAGCGGTACATGGATATACTCCGCGATCTCGCTCATCTTCACTTCGTTTTTCCGGAAAAGCAGCCAGTAGATCAGCACTTCATTCTTTGTGCAGTTGAGAAAGATATTTTCCCAGAGTTCCGAGGATAAGAGTTCCTTCACTTCCTCTATGTAGTTTTCAATATCCCGGAATACCTCCGGCGACAATCCCTGCACGCCTGTCTCCATATAGCTCCCGCTCCGGCTGCCGGCCCGGCCATCTGCGGCGGACCCTTCTCCTGTCAATTACTTCTTCCTTCGAAGTAATTTAATTCTACACCCGAAGTATTTTTCTGTCAATAGCCAATAATAAAATTTTTACCCTGCGTAGATCACTTTCGCCGTAACGCCCTCCAGCATGCCGAGCTTTCCGGAAAGGGCGCTGATCTTCGGCTGCGGCGCTTCGACCGCAACGCTGATGATGGCCAGTTCTTCCCCGCCGTGTTTATGATGGGGAAGCCCCATACGTCCGATGATAAACTGCCCGAATTCCGAAAGGATGGCATTCAGCTTCGCGCTCTGCGTTACGTCCGTAACGATAATGCCGATCAATGCGATCCTGCTCTCCATGATATTCCTCCCATAGCTGTTATATAGCTGCTTTTCAGTCCCGGGCCATGCACCTGCTGTGCTGCTGCAGGCCCATACTTCTGAGCAGCCGGTTTCCCCGTGATCCGGAAAAGCGGCCTTCCGGAATAAAGCCTTATTCTCCTTCCGCTTTTACGCCGCCTTCTGAAACGCCCTTATCGTCTGCATTTCCGGGATCCGCGTTCAGCATGATCTCCTCCGCGTCATAAAAGAGTTCCGCTTCCGTCCCGTGGGACGCAAACAAAAGACTCCGCCCCTCCAGCTTCAGACGTATCCAGTCCAGCGTCTTCTGCTTCGTCTCTTCATCCAGTCCGGTAAATGCTTCGTCCATGATCACCGCATCCGAGGGATGCAGCAGGGCACGCATCACGGCCACACGCCTTCTTTCCCCTCCGCTCAGTTCCGAAGCCGGAAGCATCAGGGTCCGTTCCGGAAGGAGCTTTCTCACTTCCGCCGCCAGATCCCCCGTGCAGCCTGCAAGCTTCAGGTTCCGCAGGGCATTGGCGCTTTCCACGAGACGGTCTTCCTGGAAGACCATGCTCAGCCTCCCCGCGGCAACGCTGCCCCGGTCCGGTATCACGGTCCCCGCAAGCATCCCGAGGAGCGTGCTCTTCCCCTCGCCGGACGGTGCCTTAAGATATGCGATCTTTCCCGCCTTAAGCTTTACCTCCGTATCGACAAGCGTCCTGCCCTCATAGCTTTTGACGATGCGCTCCGCATAGAGCGTATACCCTTCAGGCAGTCCGTCCGTAAAAGAAGCCCCCGTATTCAGCGCATCCCCTTCTCCCCCGCAGGTCTCCGGGCGCAGACAGGGCGCGGGAAACTTTGACAGCAGCTTAAGCAGGCGCATGATCAGGCGCTCCGTCAGGCTGCTCAGCAGAAGTATGACGATGACCCAGGCAAAAACGCCCGCCGTGTTCAGATAGATCTTGTCGCGGTAAAGCCTTTCGCCGATACTGAATTCCGGCAGGCCGATGATCTCGGCAGCGATGCCAGATTTAAAACACATCCCTAAAGAGACCGAGACCGCGGAATGAAGATAAGGCAGATACGCGGGACGGCAGATCCAGAGGAAACGGTCGATCGGGCGCAGCCGGAATACGGCAGCCATCTCAAGCAGCTCTTTGTCCGCGTGCGAAAGCCCTGTCTGCATATTGGAATAGATATTCGGAAACACCACCATGAGGCTGATGCAGAGCACGAGATAACGCGGTCCCCACCAGATCAGCAGTATCACCGCCACCGCCGTGACAGGGACCGATTTCAGAAAGCTGACAAAGGGCGCCAGGAACTCCTTCAGCCAGCCGTATCGCTGCACTGCAAACGCAAGCATGAAAGCAAGAAAAGAAGCCGCGAAAAAGCCGCCCAGTATACGCAGCAGGGAACCCAGCAGCGACTGCCAGAACGCCGCCTCCCGGAGCTTGACAAAAAGCTCCCGCAGCGTTTCGACAGGCGTCGCAAAATATATGGGATTGCTTACAAAAAGGGCGGTGATCTGCCACAGGCCCAGCCAGATGAGCAGTATCACCGCCTTCTTCAACTTATCTTTCATTCGGCTCCGTAATAAAAATCATCCACCGGAAGAGCGCCGCCCACCGAAGACGGATCCTGCTCATAGAGTACCTGCAGATAGCCCGCAAGCGCCGTCCTCATCTCGCTGCCCGAGATACTCACGATATTGCAGTAAGGGATCGCCTTTGCCGCGACCGGCGCCTTCTCGATGATCCCGGCCTCGGCCACATATCCGGAGGCCGTCTGTATATCCGAATTGACAAATGCCACATCCTCCGCATGATCCTTCAGAAAAGCGCTTACCGCATCCGGATGCTCCTCCAGAAACTCCTTACGCACAACGGTCACACCGGTCACGAGCCGGGAACCGTTATTTAAGGCTTCCCATTCCGCGGTCATATCCAGCACAACCGAAAGATCCTCGTTCTGATTGACAGCCACGGTCACAAAAGGCTGCGGCAGCATACCTACCGCCGTTTCATCCTCCGCCAGCAGTGCCGCCACTTCCGTTGCCTCCGACTTGAACTCGATATCCACCTTGTCGCTCAGACCGTTCTTCTCAAGAAGATAGCGCAGTACATATTCCGGCGTGGTCCCGGCTCCCGTCGTATACACGGTACGACCCTCGAGATCCTTCATCCCTTTGATCCCGTGATCGCCGCTGACCATGTAAAGCACGCCCAGGGTATTGATGTCGATCACGCAGATACCGCCTTCCGTCTTTTTGTACAGGACGGATGCCACGTTTGCCGGAATGAGCGCGATGTCCAGCTGCCCCGAGATCATCGAGGACAGGAGCACATCCGGCTGCGTCTCCATTGTGAAACTGTAATTGCTGTTTTCCTGCCCGTGGATCATGCGGATGATGCCGATCGACGTAGGCCCTTTGAGTGAACCGACGCGTACGTTCACGTCGTCACGCCCGCCGCTTTCGTCTTTCGCGCATCCCGCGATCAACACAAGCATTGCCGCGAAGGCAATGATCCTTAAGAATGTCTTTTTCATTTATGTCTCCTTTCCACGCAGCACGAAGCTTTGTTATCAGGGTCTTGTAATAACTGTTATTTTCCCGCTTTACGATTCCAGGACCTGTTTCAGCGAGTTCTCCACGCTGCTCGTGAGGTCCTGCATCATCTCGATGGAGGAGGACGTCTTCTCGCTGGATTCCACCAGGCTCTCCGCTCTCGAATTGACGCTCTCCACGATCTTCGTAAGCTTTTCCGATTCCTTGATCAGCTTTTCAATGGCTTCCTTGATATCGCTGTTGTTCTTGTTGCTGTCATCCGCGGTCGTCTTGGAATTCTCTGCCAGACTCTTGATCTCGTTGGCAACCACCGCAAAGCCGCGGCCCGCTTCTCCCGCGCGCGCCGCCTCGATGGAAGCGTTGAGTGCCAGCAGGTTTGTCTGGTCGGAGATCGCGATCACGTCGGCGTTGTTGGCGCCGAGCTTCTCCAGATAGCCTTCAATATTTGACAGCACTTCCTTCAGATTCTGTGCAAAAGAATCCACCTCGGCCATAGACTCGGAGATTCCGCTGGTCTGCTTTGCATTGTCGGCGCTGACCTTCTCGATCTGCCCGATGGTATCCAGCAGGTTGTCAAAATTCTCGCTGATCCCGGCAGACAGATTCGAATTCTTCTCGCTCATCTCCCTCTGGACGCGGCTCACCTCTTCGGCCAGCTCCATAGCCTTGTCCTTCTCCTCATAGGCTCTGTCCTTGATATAGTGAACGCAGTTGTGGATGTGGCTGAAACCGTTATGGATGGCAAAGGCCATCTCCCTGCAGGTGCTGTATCCGCAGCAGCCGCAGTCGATATGCCGCTTCTCCTGCGTATCCTTCTTCAGCGAACGGTATATGGCCTCGATCTCCGCCTCCGAAGGCTTCTTATATCCGCACTCCCTGCTTCTGTCGGTATATTTCCGTATAAAGTCGTCCAGGCGCAGACCGGCAAACTGGCGGTTGAGAGCTTCCAGTCTCTTTTTCGGCGTCAGCTCCCTGCCCCAGGCTGATTTTTTGGAATTGTTCTTGCTGTCGGAACGAATCTTCTGTATCCGCTCAAACACATCCTCGTTCATCGTCTTGCGGTTGTCGACGCCGGTCCCGTACAGACAGCCGTTGGTGCAGTTCAGCGCATCGATGAAGAGATAGGAAGTACGCCCGCTCTGGATACGGCTCTTGTTTCTCTGAAGGTATTCATACATATGATGCTCGCCTTCCATCTGGCGGACCAGCGCATCCTCGCCGAGAAGCCAGTAAACATTCTCTTTCAGACCGCCGGGCATCGGATAAATGGAACCGAGACCGTACTCGATCTCGTCCTTGTAGGGCTGCGCACCGCTTACCGGATGCTCCTTCAGATAGGCCACAAGCCGCGAGAACGTCAGGTTATAGGATACATATCCGTGGTTATTCGGATCGTCAATCTCGTTCTTCTTCGCGATGCAGGGGCTGATAAACGCCAGCTTATCGCTCACGTTCATGTATTTCTTCAGATAGACGGCCGCGCACATCATGGGACTCTGCACCGGCATCAGCTTGGGCAGCAGCTCCGGCAGATAGCGCTCGATGTAGCCCACGACAGCCGGGCAGGGCTGGGAGATGCCTCCGAAAAACTTTCTCTCCGTGATGTATTTGATATAGGCCCAGGTCGTGATATCCGCTCCGAAAGAAACGCTGATAAAACGGTTCACGCCCAGTTTCTTGAGCATGCCAAGATATTTCCCGTATTCCCCGGGATAGTTGGCAAGAAAGGCCGGTGCGATGAGAACGGAGATCTTCTGCCCGCGTTTCAGATCCGCAAAGAAGGTATCGACATCGTCGATATATTCCCTGGCCCCGTGCTCGCAGGCGTCAATGCAGGCGCCGCAGGCAATACACTTTTTCGGGTCGACCTCGATGATATTACCCCTGTCCTTTTCGACCGCGATATTCGCGCCGATACAGCTGCAGGAACGGACACAGCGGTTGCATCCGATGCACTTCTCATTTGTCCTCACTAAACTCATTCCGCTCACCTCTCATGATCCGTATTTCGCAACAAATTCTATTACTGTACTTCTCTTATACGTGATACTGTGACAGATCCGAATTAATCTGATCCGAGTAGCGGTTCAGGTTCTCGGAGATATTGGCGATGTTGTCGGTCTCGGTGCGGAGCTTGTTGCTCTCCGTAACGATCCTGTCGCTCAGGCCCAGCACCTGGGTGATGTTCGTCGCCTGTTCTTTGGTCGTCACCTCGTTTCCGGAAGCCACGCCGTTGATCCGCTCGATCCCGCCGGCGATGGTCGTGATACCGTTGGTCGCCTTTTCCACCTCATTGTAGATCAGATCGAAGGATTCGTTCACACCTTCAACCCCCTGCATGCAGGCCGCCATATCCTTGACACAGATCGCAGCCATCTTATTGATGTTGTTGATGTTCATCGTCACTTCATCCACAAGGCGGCGTATCGTTTCGGTCTCCTGCGCGGACTGGTTGGCCAGAACGCCCACTTCCGTAGCAACGATCGCGAAGCCTTTTCCCATCTCCCCGGCTCTGGCCGCCTCAATGGAGGCATTCAGGGACAGCAGGTTGGTCTGGTCGGAGATCGCATTGATCGTATCGGTGATACCGGTGATCTCCTCGATGGATTTTGCGGTGGCGCGGATCAGCTCCGCAAGCTCTCCGATGGTCTGGTTCAGGGTCGTGACGTTCTTTGTCATGCCCTCCATATCATCCTTACCCTTTGCGGAAGCCGCTCTTGTCTTATCACAGAGGGAACGTACATCTTCCGCATTCTTTGCCAGCTTGCCGGAAGTAGAGGCCAGCTCCGTTGCCGACTGGGCGATCTCCTCCAGAGAACCGTTCATTTCCGTCAGTGTCGAGTTCAGCTGCTCGATGGATTCGCCCTGGCTGCGGTTTGCTTCGGAAAGCGTATGGGAGATCTCGAAGCACTCGCCGGCGCGGTTGTTCATGGCGCCCGAGATCTCGGAAAGACTGTTCAGCGTGGAACGCATCTTCTCGATATAATTGTTCATGCTCTCACTCAGCGTCGTGATCTCGTTGTTTCCTTCCGGAATGATCTTTACGGTAAAGTCGCCGTTGCTCAGATCCGTGATCCTCTCGGTAACCGTGGTGACCGGACGGATCGCCTTACTGATGATGAAGTACAGGATGATCGAAAGTATCGCCAGCAGGATGATGCCGCTTAGGAACGTCAGCAGCATGACCTTCCAGATCGTGTCGCCCAGAAGCGACGCAGGCACTGCGCTGACAACAACCCAGGAGGTGTCCTCAATGTCCGTCGCCGTATACATCATGGCGCCGTCGTCAGTACTCTCTGTCACAACCTTGCTGTCATCCGGCGTAGCCGAGGTATTCAGGGAGCCGATGATGGAGGAAATGCCTTTTGCCACGGCATCATTCGAAGAAGAGATGTTTTCTCCCACGCAGGAGGGATTACTGCTGACAAGGATGTCCTTTGAATCCTTATTGATGATATAATACTTCGCCTCAGGCGAGATCGAATCAAAACGATTGACCTTTTCGGCAACCTTGTCGAAGTTGATATCGCTGCTGAGCACCACGCCGTCGCGGATCATGATGGAGCAGGCCAGGCAGGTCTTTCCGGTAGACGCATCCACATAAGGCTCGGAGGAATAGATCTGTCCCTTCTTGTCGATAGCTCCTTTGTACCACGCCCTGTCCGTGAATACAAAGGTATCATCCGGGATCCAGCCGGAGCCGTCCAGGAATCTGCCGGTATCCCCGTAAGCCATATAGATATCCTGGGAATCCGGATCCTCCTGCGTGAGTTTCAGGAGCATTGCGAGCATATCGTCATAGGAAGGCTCCGGAATGTTCCGGATGACGCTTGCCGTCTGCTCCACACGCTCTTCGATGCTGCTCCACCAGTTATGGACCTCGGACGCATAGGTCACGGATTCTCTGGCTAAAATGTTGTTCGTGAGATACTGGATATTATCAACTGCGATCTTGATACTGATCTGCGTGATGATCACGATCAGTATGGCCACATAGATGATGATCTTGCTTAATAAGGATTTTTTGAGCGATTTTCTCTTTTTGACTTTCATTATGAATCCTCCTTGAATCTTTGTGTGATCCGGATCCTTCCGGGATCCGTCGCTCGAAATATCATTTCAATCGCAGTATATATTTTATATTTTATCTACAGATCTGTCAATAAAAACAAAGAATGCACACAACTCCGCCCCGCCTCGGGAAGCGTATAAATGCGTGCATCCGTTTGCCTGATCTATCTGTTATCCACTTTCTCCGGGTACATGTCATGCTTCGTCATCCGTTCCCAGGCCACTTCTTCCCATTTCGTCCCGGGTTTTCCGTAATTACAATAGGGATCGATGGAGATCCCGCCCCGCGGAAGGAATTTTCCCGTCACCTCGATATACTTGGGATCCATGACTTTGATCAGATCCTTCATGATGGTATTTACGCAATCCTCATGAAAATCCCCATGGTTCCTGTAGGAAAAAAGGTAAAGCTTCAGTGACTTGCTCTCGACCATTTTTTCACCCGGCACATAGGAGATGATGATCGTCGCGAAATCCGGCTGTCCCGTGATCGGGCACAGGCTGGAAAACTCCGGGCAGTTGAATTTCACGAAATAATCGTTCCCCGGATGCCGGTTGTCAAAGGTCTCCAGCAGTCCCGGATCATAAGTGGCCGGATAAGCCACCTGATGGTTTCCGAGTTTTGTCAGTCCTTCTTTTTCTCTTTCTCTCTCACTCATTTTTTTCTCCTCCCGGTCGGATCATTCTTGCAAGATAGATAAACGGCGTATCAACAAGCGCCACAACGGCTTTAAACAGATAGGTGGTGATCAGGATGCTGAAAAAGACCCCCGTCGGATAAGTCCCCCAGAATGCCAGAAAGGTAAAGATCACCGTATCCACGGCCTGGCTGATCAGCGTGCTCCCGTTGTTGCGGAGCCACAGCTTCGACTTGCCGTCCCCGGTCTTCTTCCAGATGAAATGATACAGGAAAACGTCGATATTCTGGCTGCAGATAAAGCCCGTCAGGCTGGCGATCGTGATCCTCGGCACCAGACCGAACACCGTGACCAGGCTCTCATTGACGTAATCGTTGGCGTTCGGCGTAAACAGAAGGATCAGCTGCGTTCCCAGAAGCCACAGGAGCATGACCGAAAAACTGTACAGCACGGCGTTCCTCGCTTCTTTTTTCCCGTATTTCTCGGAAAGGATATCCGTCACGAGAAAAGTCGACGCATACAGCACGTTTCCCGCCGTGGTCGACAGACCGAAGAGATCGACGCATTTACAGACGGCGATATTCCCAAGCAGCGTTCCGAAGATCGCAAAAGCAAAAAGTCCGTTCTTCCCAAACAGCCGGTAGAGCAGCAGCACGCTCCCCAGATAGACCAGTACACTTAAGACAAACAGCAGTTCATTCGGCATTTCTCAGATTCCTTTCTCATATACGACGGGATCCTCCAGGCCGTTGCTCCGGAAAGCCCGTATCCTGTCCCTGCAGGTGCCGCACACGCCGCAGGCTTTTTCGTTTCCTTCATAACAGCTCCAGGTCAGTTCAAAGGGAACCGAAATCTCCGTCCCCATCGCCACCACCTCGGCCTTGCTCTTATCGATAAAAGGCGCCACGACTCTCAGTTCTTCGCCGCTCCCGATGCGGATCGCTTCGGAGATCGCCCTGTTGAACACCACACTGGTATCCGGATAAGCGCTTCCCGCCGCATCGTCCGCATGTGCGCCGTACCAGATCTCCGCGCAGCCGTGGCTTAACGCTATGGACGCGGCCGAGGAAAGAAAGAGTCCGTTCCGGAAGGGCACATAGGTGTTCACGGCTTTTCCCTCCGTTTTCTTCAGCTGCTCCGCATACTCCTCATGCGGGATCTCTTCCGTGGAGCCCTGCAGCAGGCTGCAGTTGCTGTCCTTAAAGATCTCGCCCAGATCCAGCGTGATCCTCTTTACGCCGTAATGCGCCGCAAGCTTTTCGGAAGCCTTCATCTCCTTATCGTGCTTCTGCCCGTAATATACGGACAGGGCCAGCACTTCTTCCGCCCCGTATTCCTTTACCGCGAGCCCCAGGCAGACCGAGCTGTCCAGGCCGCCGCTGAAGAGCACCAATGCTTTCATCCCTTTTCTCCCGATTTCTTTTGGCCAAAAAAATTATAGCTTTACAAAACGCAAAGCTATAATCATAAATACACGGTATCATAATCATAGTCCTGGTTTTGTTTAACGACAGGATGGTACAAACGAACTGTCGGTATATAAAGCATACGCTGCCTATTATATACAAAGTATCTTAAAAGTCAATGCGCTATTTCAGGCCCGGAACAAAAGCGATGGCTTCCTCCGGCATCAGCGGCTTGCTGAAATAGTAGCCCTGTATGGTATCCGCTCCGAAATCCTTCAGGCGGTAATACTGCCATTTTTCCTCCACGCCCTCGATGGTCATCTCCTTATCCAGATCGTGGGTCAGGCGGATCACGTCATTGATAAAGGAATCCTTTCCGTCCACGAGATAATTATCCACCAGGGATTTATCCAGCTTGATCACATCCACGGGGATGTAGGTCAGGTAGGCCAGGGACGAATAACCGGTACCGAAATCATCCATGAGCAGACGTATCCCCATATCCTTAAATCGCCCGAAGAGATCTTCCGTCTGTGAGTTACGGTCCAGGAAGATGCTTTCCGTGATCTCGATCTCGATATACTTTGCCGGGATATCATATTCATCCAGCAGCTTCTGAAGGAAATCCACATAGCCCGCATCGCTGATCTGGTTGCTGGAAAAGTTTACCGACACCGGATACAGCGTGCGTCCTTCATCACGCCACGCCGCCAGCTGACGCACGACCAGTTCGGTCGTAATACGGCCGTTCCTCCAGATCCAGCCGCATTTTTCCGCAACGGGGATGAATTCTCCCGGGCCTATCCCCTTTGTCTTCAGACGGATCAGGGCTTCATAGCCATACAGTTTCAGCTTCTGCGCATCCACCTTCGGCTGGTATACCATGTAAAAGCCGTCGTTTTCAAAAGCTTCCTTTATGCATTCGCGTATGTATTTTTCCCGCCTTGCCTTTTCCTGCAGTTCCTCACTGTAAAAGAAGATGCGGTCGCGGCCGAGGTTCTTGGCCACAAACATGGCTTCCTCGGCATTGTTGATATGGTCCTCCACTCCAAGGATGCCGTCCGCGTTGCACACGCCGATGCTCACCGACATATGCAGCTCGATCGATCCCGAAACATAAGGTTTTGCAAAGACCTCCTGTATCAGTTTCAGGGACGGGTGATCCTCCGTCATGGGTTCGTTCAGCATGATCAGGAACTGGTCGCCGCTGTAGCGCGAGAGCAGCCAGCGCTTCTCCAGCGCCAGAAGCTTCAGATCCATCGCCACTTTCTTCAGGATATCGTCCGCCGTTTCATGTCCGTAGGTCGCGTTGATCCCCTTAAAACCTTCGATGTCCACCATGACATAGGAGACGCTGTTCCAGGTCCCTTCGGCTTCTTTCAGGAATTCCATGGCGTAGCGGCGGTTAAAGATATCCAGCAGCTCGTCGTGCTGCGCCTTGTAGATCAGGTTCTGATGCTCGTTCTCCACCGCATTCTTCAGATAATGCACGCAATTGTCGCGGTGATTGAAACCGTTATAGATGGCTTTCGCCATATCCATACAGCTTTCGTATCCGCAGGAACCGCAGTTGATCCTGCGGGATGCGTTGCTGTCCTTGCCCATGGAGCGGAAGATGTGCTCCAGCTCATTCCGGTCAGGCATGCGTATAACGCATTCCCCGGAAAGATCCCGGTAATGCCGCAGATAATCGGAAAGCTCCAGCTTCGAGAACTGGCGGTTCAGCGCTTCCAGCCGCTGCTTTGGACTTAAGGAGCGCGATACGGCGGACGTGGTACTGTCCGTGATCACCTTTTCCCGGATCTTTAAGAGATTAAAGAGCGCGCGGTCCGTCGCCGAAAGCTCCGGATCCGTGGCCGTGCCGCACAGACAGCCGTTCTCGCAGTTCAGTGCGTCGATAAAAAGAAAGGGGATATCCTTGTCCGCGATGGACTGCGCGTGCGTCTTAAGATACTCAAACATGCGCCGCTCGCCTTCGATCTGACGGATGAAGGCATTGTCCCCGAGGAACCAGCGCACATGATCCCTGAGCCCTCCGGGCATGGGATAGATCGTTCCTAGACCGTATTCCACCTCGTCGTCGACGGGATCTCCGCTGATCCCGCGCTCCTCCACCGCCTTCATCAGCTGCCGGAAGGTCACGTTGTAATCGATCAGGCCTGCGTTTTTCGGATCGTCGATCTCCAGCTTCTTTGCGATACAGGGACTCAGGAAAGCGAAACGGTCCGTAATGCCCATTTCCTTTCTGGCGTATATGGCCGCGCACATCAACGGACTCTGTACCGGGAAGAGATTCGGCAGAAGCTCCGGAAGATATTTCTCGATATAAGTGACTACGACGGGGCAGGGCTGCGAGATACCGCCCGTAAAGCCGTGCTCCTGAATATAACGGATGTAGCCCCAGGTGGTGATATCCGCCCCGAAAGCCACGTTGATGATATGACGCACGCCCAGGGCTTTCAGGCCGCCCAGCACTTTTCCGTATTCCTCCGGATAGTTCGCGCGGAACGCGGGCGCGATCAGCAGCGAGATCTCTTTTCCGGCGGCCAGATCCGCGAGGAAGGCATCAGTATCGTCCTTATATTCCCTGGCTTCATGCTCGCAGGCGTCAAAACAGGCACCGCAGGCCACACATCTCGCGGGATCGACGATGATACGCGATCTTCCCTCCTCATCGGGATCCGTAGAGATGCAGGCGCCCATGGCGCTGCAGACATTGATGCATTTATTACAGCCTACGCAGTTTTCATTTGTATAGATGAGTCCTTCTGTCATCTGCCTCCTCAGGGAGTATCCGGAAGAACGTTACAATACCAGTTCGATTATACCACAATATCGTCGTTCTGTCTTTATATCCAAAGCATTTCATGCTGAATCGTTATTGTTCGGCCCGGCCCACGCAGCGGCTGCGGAGCGATACTTTGACCGGCAGGCCTGCATCAGCCCAATGCCACATCCAGCGCCATCATCAGCGTAAAGCCCAGCGCGAACATCACCACGCCGATATTTGAATGCTCTCCCTCCGACATTTCCGGGATCAGTTCCTCCACCACCACGTACATCATGGCACCTGCGGCAAAACTCAGAAGATAGGGCATAGCCGGGATCACCGCACCCGCGGCCAGGATCGTGAGCGCCGCGCCCAGAGGCTCTACCGCGCCGGAGAGCACGCCGTCCCAAAAGGCCTTCCCCTTGCTCCTTCCCTCCGCGCACAGCGGCATGGAGATGATGGCCCCCTCCGGGAAATTCTGTATCGCGATACCCAGCGCCAGCGCCAGGGCTCCTCCCGCCGTGATATTGCTGTTTCCCGAGAGAAAGCCCGCGTACACGACGCCCACCGCCATCCCCTCGGGGATGTTGTGCAGCGTGACGGCCAGCACCATCATGGTCGTCTTTTTAAAGCCCGCCCTGGGTCCTTCCGCCTTTTCCGCATTCATATGCAGATGCGGGATGACGGAATCCAGCAGCAGGAGGAATAAAATGCCCAGCCAGAATCCCGCGAAGGCCGGAAGAAAGCTCAGCCTCCCAAGCCCCTCCGACTGCTCCATCGCCGGAATGATCAGACTCCAGATCGACGCTGCCACCATCACGCCGCTCGCAAAGCCGGTAAGCGCCTTCTGTACCTTCACTCCCAGCTCCTTCTTCATAAAAAACACGCAGGCCGCTCCCAGTGCGGTCCCTGCAAACGGGATCAAAAGTCCCATGATCACTTTCAGAGTCATAATCTTTCCTCTTCCTTTCCCGGTATTTCGGAAAGCCCTTCTCATCAGGACCTTCCGAAAAAAATGTATCACCGCCCCGTGGATACGTCAAGAAACCCGGTCCGCGCTATAAGTTTTAGGCCGTGACCGCGCAGCGAGTGCGCGGTCCGGCTGTGAACAGTAACAGCTTTTTCCCCTGCCGCGGCGCGAATATGTTATGATATAAGCGTTGAAGCAGGCGTTCACCCCGGGGAGGTTTTCAGAGATGAATGAGAAAAAAAGCAAAAACGCAAAAATGATCCGTATGTGCGTCGATATCGCCATGGTGATCCTGATGCCGCTGCTGATGGCCTATTCCCTGGTCGGCGAGCTGCTGCACGAGATCATCGGCGTAAGCCTTTTTGTTCTGTTCATCACGCATCACGTGCTGAACCGTAAATGGCTCTCATCCCTGAAACAGGGAAAATGGACGGCGCTGCGCGTCGTCAATACCGCAGTCAATGTCCTGATGTTTCTGCTGATGCTCGCGATGATGGTGAGCGCGCTCATCATCTCCAACTATCTGTTTGTATCCCTTAAGCTCGGCGGGGCCGCCATAGGACGCGTGCTGCACCTTGTCGCCGCAAACTGGCTTTTTGTACTCATGTCGCTCCATCTGGGGCTTCACATGAATACCGTGAGCACCTACTTCGGTATCGGTCCGCACAAAACGCTGCGGCGCGTACTTTCCGTTGTCTTTGCCCTGATCGCCGTATACGGCTGCTATGCGATGATAAAGCGCAGCATGCCGTCTTATCTGTTCCTGACGCAGTTCTTCGCGTTTCTGGACGACTCCGAACCCGTCGTTTTCTTTCTTCTCGACTATGTGAGCATCATGATCTTTTTCGCAGTCGCCGCATTCTGGGGCGCGCGTCTTCTGACCCTGCCGCGCACCCGGCGATCCAAAGAGGACGGAACGAAAGCCGCTAAAGCCCCGAAAAAGAAACGTCTGAAAGTACTGCTGATCCTTGCGGCCCTCGCTCTCGTCGCCGGTATCGTCTGGGGCGTTCCTTACCTGCGACGGCATTTTAAAACGGTAACGATCGACAGTAAGATGGCCACCGCCATGCCCGCCGTGGAGCTGTCCGGCAGAACCCTCACCGTCCAGTTCACGCGCGTCGGAAATACGGACTTTGCCCCCGATGTGGATGCGGTCTCTTCCGCTTCGCTCATGCTCGATGAAAACGGCTCTCTTGTGGGAAACGCCGGGCTGATCGCACAGATGGTGCAGAACGCTGTCGGCGGGGACGTCTATCCCATACGCGTAAAGGAACACTATCCTTCTTCCTATGCGGACACGATCAGCGTAGCCAGCAGAGAATTCAAAAGCAGCTCGTTCCCCGAACTGACGGGCAGCGACGCTTTTCCGGATACCGCCGCCTACGAGCGCATGATCCTGGTCTTCCCGCTCTGGTGGAGCACAGTCCCCAAAGCCGTGGAAGCTTATCTTTCACAGCAGGATCTGAGCGGCCTGAAAGTATATCTCATACTCACGCACGGCGGCGGCGGAAAAGGCAGCGTACCGGCCGATCTTTCCGCCATGCTCAGGGGCGCGGTTCTGGACGAAAACATCCTTCTGATCTATGACGACGACGCCGACGAAGCTGCCGGCAGGGTTTACGAATGGCTGAAAACGATAGACTGAGCCCGCCTATACGGCCGGGCTCAGCGCAGGTTCTTTCTCTTTCTCACGGACGCCGCAGGCGGATCCGGCCATAAGCTGCTCCACCAGTTCGCGCTTTTCATACAGAACGCAGCCGCCGTCATGATCATCCAGCAGGATGTTCCCGCTCTGCAGGGCCATAAACAGCGGTGAATGCATTGCCTCGCGCAGTGAGCTGTTCCGTATGTTCACATCCGAATAAGGCGAGAACGGACAGGGCTCGGCTCCCCCGTGGGAATTGATATGGAAGAAGCCTCTCCCCGCGGCCACGCAGCCGCCGGAGCCCTTCTCATCCCCCGGAAACGAGATATACACCATCTCCGGCTTCTCGGCCCTGAGGCGCGCGATCTCTTTCTTCAGGTATTCCCGCTCTTCCTCTCCCGGCGCCAGATCCTTACTCTCTTCCATCACGGGCACAAATTCCACAAAGATCACGGCTTTACAGCCTCTGGCGGACAGTTCCTCCAGAAAGCCCTCCGAAGTGAGCTCGCGTATATTTTCCGTCGTGACCGTAACGGAAGCCCCGAAGATCAGTCCGCGTTCATGCAGCGCGTCCATGTTCTTTATCACACGCTCATAGATCCCTGCGCCTCTCCTGGCGTCCGTGACTTTCTTTTTCCCTTCCAGGCTCATGATCGGGATGAGATTGCGCCTTTTATCGAGCAGTTCCAGGTAACGTTCGTCCAGGAAGGTCCCGTTCGTAAAGATCGGGAAGAGGATGTTTTTCTTCTTTCCAGCGGCTTCTATGACGCCCCTGCGGAACATCGGCTCCCCGCCGGCCAGCAGGATAAAGCTGATCCCCAGCTCGTCCGCCTCCTCAAAGACGCCCAGCCACTCTTCATCCGTCATCTGGGCCACAGGCTCCGTATCCAGCGTGGCGTGATTGCAGCGCGAATAGCAGCCCGCGCAGTGAAGATGGCATTGGCTCGTGATGCTGGCGATCAGAAAAGGCGGGATATGCTCCCCTTTCTTTTCGGCTTTTCTGCGCTTCCTCGAAGCCGCCGCACTGGCTGCGGCAAAGCCCAGCATGAAGGCGCTCTCCTTCGGATCCTTAAAACTTGCCTTAAGCGCGTCCGAAACGACCCTTTCCACGCCCTTCGTCATATATTCCTGTATATCAAAAGCTTTCTCCATAAATGATCCTTATCCTTTCAGGAACAGGTATAGAAGCCTGTACATCTCCTTTGCATCTTCTGCGCTGAGCCCCGAAGCGTTGGAAGCCATCTTCAGCGGGATATCCTTGCACTTTTCCTTAAGCGCGGTCCCCTCCGGCGTGATGCTGATCACGGTGACGCGCTCATCCTCCTTCGAGCGCTCCCTGGTCACATAACCTGCCTTTTCCAGACGTTTCAGCAGCGGCGTAAGCGTCCCGGCGTCCAGATAAAGGATATCGCCCAGCTGGCCCACATTCACGCTCTCCTTCTCCCACAGGACCATCATCACGATGTACTGCGTATAGGTGAGACCCAGCGGTTTCAGATACGGCGTATAGCTTCCGACGATCTTTCTGCTGCACGCATACATCGGGAAACATAACTGATTCTTCAATAAAAGCTGTTCATACTCCTGTGCCATTTTTTATCCCCTCCGTTTTTTACTTTTACCATATTATATTTCGCGCAACGTATATTGTCAAGAAAAAACCGTTCTCTTTTTTCCGGAGAACGGCTTATGCATAGCTTCCGTTAAAATACCTTAAGCGGCCTGCGATCCGCAGCCTTTATGAAGGCCGTCCCAGATAGTAGCCCTGAAAGAGGTCCACCCCCAGGGCCATAAGGCAGTCCAGCTCCTCCTTGGTTTCCACGCCTTCTGCTACGACCAGGATGTTCATTGCGTGAAATTCGGGGAGCAGCGCTCTTACGTTTTCCTGCTTCTCCGCGATATGATCGATACCGCTGATCAGGGTACGGTCGAGTTTTACGATATCCGGGGACATGGTTTTGACCATATCCATATTGTTTATGCCGCAGCCGAAATCATCCAGCGACAGAAGGTTATCCATGAACTTTACGGACTCCTTCTTCACTTCCCAGTGCTTGGGCGAAAAATAGGGGTATTCCAGATTCTCGATGATCATGCTCCCGCGGATCTCTTCCCCGAAATACTCCAGAAAAGCGTCTGCCTCTTCCTGTCTCATGCAGTCGCAGGGGAAGGAATTGATCGATACCCTTTCCTCATAGCCCCGCAGGAAATAGGCCTGCATGGCCCCAAAAAAAGTAGCCACTTCAAGAACATGAAGCTTATCCTTTTTCTCATATTTTTCGATCAGTTCCGTTACGGTCATCTCTGCCGGACGCATGAGCGCTTCCCAGGCATAAACGCTTTTTGCATCTGCCTTAAAGATCGGCTGAAAAACATATTCGATCGTCAGCTCTCCGAGCGCTTTCAGGATATCCTTATCCAAAGGCAAATGATCATAATAAATCATGCTAAGACCTCTTGTCCATCATCTGCTTAACAGTACTATCAGAAAATTCTATCATAAAAGTCCGCTATAAGTAAAGATACAAATGTTACGAAACGAGGATCTTTTATTCTCCTTCTTTCAGCAATCCCGTATGAGTGCGGAAATCCGCCAAAAAACTATACCCCTTTCATAAATATATGATATAATACCCCTGTTTTACAGAAAGCGAACGAATAACGTGTTTCGGAAAGAGGTAGAGATCATGACACAATCACGTACACACAATTGCGGAGAGTTAAGACAGTCGGACGTCGGAAAAAACGTCACTTTATGCGGCTGGATGGAAAACATGAGGGAAGTGGGCGGTAATCTCGCCTTCGTTATCATGCGCGATTTTTACGGCACGACCCAGCTGGTGGTGGAAAATGAAGACATGGTGCGCGCCTTTAAGGATATCACCAAAGAGTCCACCATAAAGATCGAGGGCGAAGTGCGGGAGCGCAGCAACAAAAATCCCAAGATCCCCACGGGCGACGTGGAAGTGGTCCCCACAAGCGTCGAAGTGCTCGGCAAAAACCGGAATAACGAGCTTCCTTTTGAGATAAACAGAAGTAAAGAGGCCGATGAGAACCTGCGCCTGAAATACCGTTATCTGGACCTGCGCAACCCCGAGGTGAAAAAGAATATCGTCCTGCGCTGCAACGTGGTCGCCGAGCTGCGCAGACTGATGACACAGGAGAATTTCCTGGAGATGACGACGCCTATCCTTACGGCTTCGTCTCCGGAAGGCGCAAGGGATTATCTGGTACCCGCCAGAAAGCATCCGGGCAAGTTCTACGCTCTGCCCCAGGCACCGCAGCAGTTCAAGCAGCTGCTCATGACCTCCGGTTTTGACCGCTATTTCCAGATCGCCCCCTGCTTCCGCGACGAGGACGCCCGCGGCGACCGCACCCCCGGCGAGTTTTACCAGATGGATATGGAGATGGCTTTTGCTGATCAGGAAGACGTGCTGGCAGTGCTTGAGAAGGTGCTCGTTCCCGTCTTTGAAAAATACGGTATCTACAAGCGGATCACCCCGGCGCCCTTTAAGCGCATTCCTTTCCTTGAGGCCATGGAGAAATACGGTACCGACAAACCGGACCTGCGTATCGACCTGGAGCTTCAGGATGCGACGGAGCTGCTCAAAGGCTGCGGCTTCGGTCCCTTCGAGGAAAGCGCCGACACAAAGATCAAGGCCGTCGTCGTCTCCGATTTCAAGGCTACCCGCAAGCAGATCGACCAGCTTGTAGCAGATGTGGAAGTGCAGACCGCGCGCAAGACCTTCTGGTTCCGTGTGGACGAGAACGGCGAGATCGTGGGCGGCATTTCTAAATTTGTACAGCCCATCAAAGATAAGGTGATCGAAGGCCTGGGTCTGAAGGCCGGCGATTTCGTAGGCCTGGCCGCCGGAGCTTTGGGTGTGGCCCAGAAGACGGCCGGCGTCATGCGGAGCAAGCTGGGTCTGCTCTGCCCCGAACATATGGATAAAGAACAGTATCAGTTCTGCTGGATCGTGGACTTCCCCATGTACGAGATCGGTGAAGAGTCCGGCGAGCTGGAATTCTGCCACAATCCCTTCTCGATGCCCAACGGCGGTCTCGAGATCCTTGAAAAGGCAGCCCGCGGCGAGGTCGATCCCTTAAGCATCACCGCCTTCCAGTACGACCTGGTCATCAACGGTTACGAATCCGCCTCCGGCGCCGTGCGTAACCATGATCCCGAGATTATGGTGAAGGCTTTTGAAATGGTACGTCTGGGAGAGGACGACGTGAAAGCGAAATTCCCCGCCATGTACAACGCCTTCACTTACGGAGCTCCCCCTCATGCCGGAGCGGCTCCGGGCGTGGACCGCATGATCATGCTCCTTACCGGCGAGGAATCCATACGCGAGGTCATCACCTTCCCGATGAACAAAAACGCCGCCGACCTGATGATGGATGCGCCTTCGGCCGTCAGCGACAAACAGCTCGATGAGCTTCATCTCAAGTGTGTGGTTCCGGAAGAGGACAAAGAAGAATAACATACCGCAATCGGCATGTTCGCGCCGGGCGCGCTTGCCGAAGGCAAGTTCTTCCTCTCGCGCGATAGTTAAAGAAAAAAAAACGGACCGGGGATTTCCCCGGTCCTTTCCTTTTTACACGCAAATCCCGGCTCCGTTCCGGTACTGCCTTTCCCTTACACTCCCGTTTCCGTCGTCCGGCTGCTGCCCGGATCTGTTGCTCCGGCGTGATCTTTCCTTTCCCCGTAGTGCCTTTGACCAATATTGATCTATTTATTTCCCACGGTCGCCCGGATCGTCCCGATCAGCTCCCGGTCTGCAGGCAGCCACTTCACGCTGTCAAGCTCGTCCACGGAAAGCCATCTTGCAGCCTCCGCCTCCTTCAGCACGAGCTCCCCGCTCACCACTTCGGCCCAGAAACAATCCATCGACAGATGAAACTCCGGGTAATCATACTCTATGGTCCCGATCAGCTCGCGGACCGCGATCTCGGCCGTCAGCTCCTCCCGGATCTCGCGCACCAGCGCCTGTTCCGGCGTTTCCCCGGCTTCCGTCTTTCCACCCGGAAATTCCCACCAGCCCTTATACTCTCCGTATCCCCTGGCTGTGGCAAAAACCCGCTCTCCGTCCCGTATCACTGCGGCAACGACTTTTATCGTTTTCATGCTTCTCTCCGTTTTCCTGCAGGCTGGTTTTGATCATCGTTTTCCTGCTTTTCTCCGGTTTCCCGCAGGCTGCTTTTTCATCGCTTTCCTGCTTCCCTCCGTTTTCCCGCAGGCTGCTTTTTTTATCGCTTCCCTGCTTCTCTCCGTTTTCCCGCAGGCTGCTTTTTAATCATCGCTTCCCTGCGCTGCCGGCTTCTTTCCGATCAGGCGGGCCACCGCATCGTCGTCCGCTTCCTCGTACAGTTCCTTCACATGGTCATACAGTCTCTGCCAGGACTGCGCCGGCGTCTCTCTGTACGCGGCCGTCACCGTATCATATCCCCAGATCTTTTCCGGCGGGAACATGACGGATACCGCCATGCCGTACTCACCGCCCTTTTTGTTCACGCGCCTGCGAAAATCCGCCGTCACAAGATAAAACTGCATCTGCAGGCCGGTGATGATCCCCGGATAGTTCTTATCCCCTTCTTTTCCGAAACCCGCTCTCTTCTTCAGTTCCGTAGAAAGGATCTCTTCCCCGCTGTATACGGTATCCCCGTCCTCATCCGTGCGGATGTAATAGTCCATGATCTTTTTCTCGCGGCGGTTTGCCAGTCCGTCTTCCCAGCGCGCATCAAAATCATATCCGTCCCGTCGATAATTTGCGAAATACGGCAGCCACTCCGTCGAAACGAAGCCGGCCTTCTTATCAAAGAACTTGCCGTATGCGATCCTGTGTTTCCGGGATATCTGCTCTCTCCATTCCCAGGGATCCCGGGCCGCATTCCCCGTCCACCAGTATTTCGGATCCGTCCACTCCTCAACGGAAAAGCCTTCCACCCCGTTCGCAAACAGCGGCAGAAAGCCTATGCTCTCAATATACTCTTCCAGTTCTTCCACGGTATGGATGCACTCCGGGTGTGAGGAACTGACGCCTTTCATCACCCATTCACCGTTTTCTACAGACATAACTCCCACTCCCCGCCTGTCTGTCGTATCCCGCGTCTTTTTCGATTCATACAGCGCCTTTTTCGATTCATACTGCGCTTTTTTGATTCATACAGCGCTTTTTCAGTTCATACAGCGCTTTATCCGCGGTCACGATCAGATCGTTGACTAGTCCTGTCCCGTACGCCGCGCCGAAACCCATGCTGATCCGTACGCCGCTCCAAAACTCATGCTGACCCGTACGTCCGGGCTGCTCATCGGTCCGTATATTTTTTGATCTTCACTCTACACCTCGATCAGCGTATAAGTCCCCCGCGTCTTTTTCGATTCATACTGCGCCTTATCCGCGGTCACGATCAGATCGTTGACTAGCCCTGTTCCGAACGCCACACCGAAACTCATGCTGATCCGTACATCCGGGCTGCTAGCGATCCTGATCTTTGCCAGCTCCGTCTTCAGTTTTGAAAACTTGTTTTCCAGGCCTGCACGTGTAATATCAAGGAAAACCATCATAAACTCGTCGCCTCCGTAACGGATGACCACGTCGTCATCCCGGACCGACTGTTCCAGTATCTTCGCGACCTTTTGGATCGCTTCATCGCCGCTCTGGTGACCGGCAGTGTCGTTGACTTCCTTGAACAGGTCGATATCCGCCATGACCACCGCTTTGCACGGTTCATAGATGAGCTTTTCATTCAGGAATCTTCGGTTCCGGATCCCGGAAAGCGAATCGATATAGATCTCCTTTTCGAATTCAGAGATCTTTTTCAGCTGGTCCAGGTTCTGCAGCTTGGCCTTCGTGGTATCCTGGCAGCCGTATACGAGGTGCGCGAGGCTTCCGTCTTCATTCCTGTCGCCTACCATGAAGATACCTTCAAACCAGCGATGCGCGCCTTCACTGTAAAA
>JAEELW010000169.1 GCA_016282915.1 Lachnospiraceae bacterium
CCGTCAACGCCGTCCTTCCCCGCCTTGCCGATGGCCGCGCTGTACATGGAGCCCTTTGCGATGATCTCACCGCCGTGGATCGTAATGCTTCCGGCATTACCGTTTTCTTTTCCGTTCAGGAAGCTGAAATTTCCGTTATTCGTTTCTCCAGGGCAGTCGCCGCCGATAGCGGCATAAAAATTCACCTTCCTGGTACTAACATCAAGCTTTCCGCTATTTCCTGCCTGGGAATAGATGGTTAAAGAGTTTCCCTCCGTAACGCTGATGCCCCCGTTTCCCTGATCGCTTCCGACATCAAGGGTCACGCCCTCGCATAAAACCAGGTGAACATCGCCTTTTACCTTTATACGGGAATTCACACTCACATCCTCTGTCACCACATACCAGCCCGTATTCATGAGGACGGTGGAAGCCGTGACGATGGCAGCATCTTTTCCCTGAGGTAATGTGGCAGTATTATTCAGTTCTCCCGTATTAGGGTTATATTCTCCAAAAGTCAGCACGCAGACACGCAGGTTTTCCTGTTTGCCGGCGTACGTACCTTTGCCGGTGATTGTGAGCCTGTAAAAGCCGGGCTTCTTCATATTCACAGCCGCGCCCGTCTCTTCATAGGTAAGACTGCTTATTTCGTAATCTGTGCCTTTTGTGAGTGTTACACCGATATTGTTTTCTACCACAGGCTCAATGTCGCTTCCTGTATAGCGATAGAACATTTTTACGGACGCATCATTCAGGCTGTTGCTTGCCGTTGCCCATTTGGCATGGAGATACAGATCGGACGTTACCTCAGAAGCAAAATCGTAGCGGATCTGATAATCGGTATCCTGATACCAGCCGGCAAAGATCTTTCCGTCATAGGTACTTGTTCCCTCTACAAGATCATCCGGTTTTGTAACCTTGCAATTTTCGCTGTTTGCCTTCAAAAGCTGTATCGGCGGAACTGTCCCATATTCTCCACAGTCAAAACTTACGGCATAGATCGTATCGTCTGTAGCCGAGAGTGTAACATCAGTTAAGCTCTTCACCTCGGAAGCATTTGCTGCAACATAGTATTGAGCTGTGTCGCCGGTACCGGTTTTAAAGGTTTTCCCGGGTTCGATTGCTACATTGCCTTCTTCCCACTGGAAACAAAAGCTGTTTGCACAAACAAAGTCAGTTTCTTTTTTCCAGCTTAGGGAAACAGCTTCATTGCCTTTGTATCCCGAATAAATCCCCGCATGCGTACCCTTCGCGGTAACTTGGCCGCCGTTGATCCTTATGATCCCGCCGGACATGATCCCGAAATTATTATCATCCATCTCGGAGCCCTTTGCTTCCGCGTAGACCACGCCATCGTTGATCGTTACAGATGACGCTTTTATTCCGGATCCGCCATCCTTCTGTGCAACAGCGGTAATACTGCCGCCGTTCACGGTGAAACAGCTGTTATCATTATCACAGTATATTGCATTCCCGTTATCAGCGGTGGCTGTGGCTGTAAGTGTACCATCATTGATGGTGAGTTTATCTGAATTTATCCCGTAGCTGTTTGTGCCTCCTGCGGTACAGCTGATCATTCCGCCGTTAATGGTAAGCTCCCCCACATTTATAGCATCACCCACCTTAGCAGTCCTGTTCTCCGCGGACTCCGAATTGTTATAAATATTCAGTTTTCCGCTGCCTGCAGCCTGCCCATATATGCTGAGCTTGATACCATTTTGGGTGTCATTATCATATAAACAGCCCAAAGCGACAGGACTATTGGAGTTATTGTAAGCGTTCCATGTTCCGGATGTATCGTCATACTCACCCGCGATGGTCATCGTACTGCCATCTGAAAGGATGATATGATATTCACCTGCTCCATTCAGTATAAGGGAGCTGTTGAAAACGATATTTCCCTTGACCACATACCAGCCGGGGACAAGCCCGGTTTCTGTCTCTGTTCCCGTAAGAGCAGCGGGCGATTCACAGCTCTGTTCCTGGCCGCTTTCGTCAAGATAAGTGACCGCGGTCTCTGTCTGACCCGGCTTCGGATCACCGGCTTCCGGATCACCTGCCTCCGGATCACCGGCTTCCGGATTGCCCGCGTCCGGCTCACCTGCTTCCGGATCTCCTGCCTGTACCACCATCGTATACTCCGGCATCTGCATCGGTCCCATAATCATGGACACTATCAACAAGCGGATAATGCTGTTTCTGAATTTGTATCGTTTGGCTTTCTTCATGTTTGCACCTCTTATTTCTTCGTCCTGTATTTATTCAGAATCATAGTCTTTAATAATTCCAGCTCTTTCTCTGCATCAAATCCGCTATACGGTATATACACCAGCCCCACCGCATACCTCGTTACCGCCGCAAGCATCAGATGAAGCGTGGCAGAAAACATCTCGATCTCCGGCATATCCGTCCGCAGCGTATGATCCTGCTGTGCTTTCGCATATATATTATGAAAATGTGTCTCCAGCACATTTATCATTCCCTGATAAGGACTGATCATTTCAGCGTCCATTTTCTCCGACTGGACATAGACATTGAAGAACTGGTTGAAACGCAGCAGATCCCGGTGATCTCTGTAAAGCACCAGAAAGGAATCCAGATAAAACTCGAAGATCTCTGCAGCCGTCCTCCCTTCAAAGCCTGCCTTCGGCCTGCGCTTCTTATACTCCTCATAAAACTGCTCCCACATCCAGGTCGCAACAGCCACCACAAAACCGGGTTTCTTATCGAAATAGCGGTACAATGTAGCCGTACCATAGCCGGCCGCTTCCGCGATCTGCGGTAAACTGACGGTTTCAATATTTTTTTCGGAAAACAGCCGGAATCCTGTCTCCAGAAATTCCCTGCGCTTTTTTTCCCTATTTAAAGCATCCTGTGCCATTCCCCTCAATTGTCATCCACCTCACCAGCTTTTTATGTACCACAAAAATAGCGCTCCGGCACTCTTAATGAGAATAATGTTATCACCAAGAACGATACCTGTCAAATCTCCATCTTGGTTTTGAAACTATAGCAAAATGCTGACCTGTATCAGCCGAATTCCAATATTGCCGGTTTTCTGATCGAAGACTTATTCCACCACCACACTGATACTTATCGTCTTACCGTTGATCTTCGCAGTGAACTTGCTCTTGCCGGCAGCGCGGGCGGATACCTTCCCGTTTTCATCGATGAAGGCGCTGTCCGGCTTGCTGCTCTTGAAGACTACAGCCTGATCCACAGAGGCAAATGAAAGCTCCGTGGCAGCGCCGGCTTTCAGCTTCAGGGTATACTTGTTCTTACCCTTTGCCGGCGCAAGACCTTCCCCGCTCAGGGTGATGTCTTCCGCGATCAGATTGACCGTATATTCCGTACCGTCAGCTGCCGTTGCGGTCAGGACCGTCTCACCGGCTTTCTTCGCCGTCAGCTGGTTCTTATCGAAGCTTGCGGTCTCTTCATCCGCGCTGCTCCAGGTCAGATCCTTAACACCCTTGATCGTTCCCGGCAACATCGGGAATCATCACGGGATACATTTTGATCATAATACAGAAACAATTGAAAAATCCGAACCTTACAAAATTGTAAGGTCCGGATTTAAATGTAGCACAGATTTTCAGGGAAGCCGCAAAAACGGCACGAAATACTTATCCGCGTGCACGAATCACAGAAGCTCCAGTTTCCCGCAGATCTCCAGGTATTTTGTAAAGAAGGCTTCGCTGTCTTGTGTAAGGAAGGCCAGATCCCCGGATTTCGCGGCTGTTTCGTGCTTCTTTGCCCTTTCGCTGAAGGAGGCGATCCCGATGGAGCCCATCTGCCCTTTGACGGCATGGGCAATGCAGCCATAGTTTTCCATGTCTTTTCCGGACAGTGCCTTCCGCATTTTTTCCACGTTTGCGTTACAGTCTTCCGCAACGGTCTTCAGCATTTCCAGAAGCAGATCCTCCATGCCTCCCGCATAACGGAGCGCTGTATCGTAGTCCAGGTCTTCAACGACCGAAAGCTTTTCTTTCAGGCTCTGTGCGGCTGCCGTTCTTTTTTCCGCGAGCTCCGGGATCGGACTGCTTTTTTTCTCCTCTTCCGCAGGAAGCACCTTGTCCTCCGGCAGGAACTTTTTCACGGTCTGTTCCAGAAGCCGCGCGTCGATGGGCTTGGTCAGATAATCCGCAAAGCCGGCATCGAGATAGATCTGCCTGCTGCCGGCCACCGCATTAGCGGTAAGGACGATCACGGGCACGTTTCTGTTTTTGGAATCCTCGTCTGTCCTGATCCTGTGAAGGGTCTCGATCCCGTCCAGCTCCGGCATCATATGATCCAGAAGAATCAGATCATAGCGCGCAGACCGGCATTTTTCGATCGCCTTTTTTCCGCTGTCGCAGGTTTCCGGAACGATCCCTGCCCGTTTCAGGAAAAGTCCCACCAGCTTCAGATTGGAATGATTGTCGTCGACCACGAGAAGCTTCGCCTCCGGCGCGCGGTAATCGCATCCTTTTTCTCCGGAAACGGCGGGGGAACTCTGCTTCATAAAATCTTCCTTCAAAGGTTCCGGATCCGATATCCCGACAGGGATACGTACCAGGAACTCCGAACCCTCGCCTTCCTTGCTGGTAACGCTCACCGTTCCGCCCAGAGAATCCAGGATGCTCTTTACGATCGCCAGTCCCAGGCCGGTCCCCTCGATACTTCCGTTCTTCTTTACATCCGCGCGGGTAAAGGCTTCGAACAGATGCTTCTGCCCTTCTTCGCTGATCCCCCGTCCGGTATCCCTGACGATGAGGCGCAGTGTCATCTTTTCGGAAGACAGGTTTTCTCCGTCGACCATGAGCGTAACGCTTCCGTGGTCGGTATATTTGATCGCATTATTGATCAGATTGATCAGGATCTGCCGGATCCGGAATTCATCAGAGATCTGCCCGTCCGGTATATCTCGCAGGATCAGCGTCTTCAGACGCAGTTCCTTTTCATCCGCCCGTTCCTTCAGCATCGGCATGATGCTTCGGAGCAGCTCCGACATACGGTACGGCGCTTCGTTGATCTCCATCTTGCCGGCTTCGATCTTGGAAAAATCCAGCACGTCGTTGACCAGCATCAGGAGCATCTATCCGGAACTGCGCACACTGGAAGCGTACTCTCCGATCACGGGATCCTTATTCTCCCGCAGTATCATCTCGTTCATACCGAGGACTGCATTGATCGGGGTGCGGATCTCATGGGACATGCTGGCAAGGAAGCGGGTCTTGGCCTCGGAAATGTCCACGGCTCTCATGCTTTCCTCCTGCAGCTTCTTCAGATCATGGATCTGCTGGACCACGGCGAGCGTGAGCAGAAAGGCCAGTCCGATCAGCATCGGGATATCATCCTGTATGATGGGCAGGAAGTTCAGTATCACGATCTCAAAGATCGAACACAGCAGAAAGCCTACAAAACCGACGGCTGTATATTTATATTCCTTTATATTGCCGCATATCGTTTCATACACAAGCACCACCATGATGGCCAGCACCTGCAGCGCCAGAACGCCATCGATGTAAAACAGCGCTTTCGGGAAGCTGAATATGCCGGAAAAATGAAGTATCGGCCACACGATACAGCTTGCAACACTCGACAAAAGGACGCCGGCCATGATCTTCCGGTACCGTCCGTGCTGCAGGCCGTTCAGATAAAAGGCCAGATTAAAGGGCATCATGAGGCAGAACAGATAATTCAGTATGCCGTCGATATGGTAATGTCCGTATATAAAAGGATACAGATAGGAATTGGTGATCAGCCAGGCGGAGATCACCAGGATCGCCATGCCGCCGTACAGCATCTCGATAGGCCGCCGGTAGAGGAAACGCATCACGATACTCACAACGACCGTGACCAGGGAAAAGATCAGCAGGATCATCGCCAGCATGAAGGAAAGCCCGTAACGTGACATCAGATAGGAGTACAAGCCCGTATACGACGCAACAAAAGTATTCTGATACAGGACGCCGCCCCTGGTCGTATCGACACGGACAAAGGTGATCTTTGCGCCGGAATCCGAAGGATAAAGCGGGGCGAGCATGTAAAACCGCTTCACACAGCCGCCGGGAAGAGGGATATCCCTGGAGGCGATGAAATCCTTGCGGAGTTTCCCGTCGATATATATGGAAGCATCTCCTCCGATCACCACACAGAACTGATCCCCCTGCCGGATATTATCGGGAAGCGTCGACGTCACGGTAAACGTTCCCTGAACATCCCCGTCAAAGCGGAAGGAGCTTCCCGCAGAAAATTCGTTCCCTTCCGGATCCGTTACCGTCCAGTCTTCCATCGGGATCTCCCGGTCAAAGCGTACCGGCTTTTCATTATCCGAACAGCTGTACAGGATCAGCATCAGCATTGACACAGCCAGAAAAAGTATGAAAAACGGCTTCACCGCCGTAACCATTTTTTCTGAAAATTTCATCCTCTTTCCTCACTCCGGCAGGATCATACTGCACAAGTCAAAATCTCACCTATATAAATTTACATCTTTCCCTGTCAATTTACAAGCAATTCCTTGCTCTCTGCATAGAGTAAAGAATTTGTCAGTTGAATAAATACAAAAAAATGAGAGTGAGTACCATCTAAGGTATAATAAATTGTCCAAAAAATAAAATACTAAGGAGGTATCACTCTCATGGACATTGTAGCATTATTTAAGGATTTAG